>JAQUQM010000016.1 GCA_028716085.1 Dehalococcoidia bacterium
AGTGCTTTCACGAAAAGTCTGGTAATCAGCCTTGCCGGCCTTCCCTCAGGTAAATTGAAGTCAAAGACAAAGAGGGAGCCGCCGGGTTTCAGCGTACGGTAAATCTCCTTGAGGGCGGCCAATCTGACGCCATCGGGGATTTCGTGCAGCCCCAGGGATATCAGCTCTTTATCAAAATAGCCGTCGGCAAAAGGCATATTCTGAGCGTCGGACTGCAGGGGGAATACGTTATTGCTCCTGGATTTACCCGCAATTTTGAAGAGCATTGCGGGGGAAAGGTCAATTCCTATCACCCGGCCGTGCGTAATCCTCTCGGCAAGCAGAGGAATAAGTGTGCCGGTGCCGCAGCAGATATCAAGGATATCGTCTTCATCGGAAGGATTGATAAAATCCGCGAATTTTGCTCTCACCCTGCCTTCGCCGCCGACGAATAGGAAAAGGAGGTTTAAGAAAGGATCATAAAACCTGGCGAGGTTGGCCCAGCTTTCCTGCCTGTAGCGATAGTCTTCTTTGTCGGGCTGATTGGTCACTTTACTGCTATTATCGGAATCGGTTTGGTTCTCTTTTTCCAAAGTTGTACTATGTATAATAAGCCACTAAACAATAGCACATATATCAACATGTTTGAAGCACGAACGGAAGGAGTATTATTATGAACCTCGTAGTCATTTTTACAGTATTCTGCGGGGTTTTTGTGGTGGGTATGCTTGCCTGTATCCTGGCCTTGATCTTCATAGGCGCCAGGGAAGAAACACGGCTCAGCAAGAAAGGAAAAGCGGAAAAGACAGAGGAAGAGTGACAGCAGCCATACATAGTGATGAGCTGTCACGGACCGGAGGCATATGAAATACAGGAAGTTCGGCAGGCTCGACTGGGAGGGCTCGGTGCTTGGCTTCGGCGCCATGAGGTTGCCTCAAAACGATGCCAATCCTGCCAACGTTAATGAAGCCGAAGCCATCCGCATGATCAGGCATGCCATCGACAGCGGGGTCAATTACGTAGATACGGCCTACACATACCACGGGGGAAAGGGAGAATCTTTTGTGGGCCTGGCCCTGCGTGACGGTTATCGGCAGAAGGTGAAGCTGGCTACGAAAATGCCTGTCTGGTTTGTCCAGTCGCCACAGGACTTTGACCGCTACCTTAAAGAGCAGCTTGAGCACCTGCAAACAGACAGGGTGGACTTCTATCTTCTGCATGGTCTGGATGCGGATACATGGCCGGCGGTCCGCGACCTGGGAGTATTGCGGTGGGCCGAGGGGGCTATTGCAGACGGGAGGGTCGGTCACCTGGGTTTTTCTTTCCATGACGAATTTGAAGTGTTCAAAGACATAGTGGATGCGTATGATAAATGGGACTTCTGCCAGATTCAATATAACTTCATGGATACGGAGTACCAGGCGGGCACAAAGGGTTTAAAATATGCTGCTGAAAGGGGCATGGGTGTCGTGATCATGGAACCGCTGCGCGGCGGCAGCCTGACCAAAAAACCGCCGGAAGTAGTGGACAGGATATGGGCGGAAGCGGTACATAAACGCACACCGGCGGAATGGGCATTGCTCTGGGTATGGGAGCATCCGGAGGTATCGGTGGTACTCAGCGGAATGAGCACCATGGAGCAGCTGCAGGAAAACCTGGAGATTGCAGACCGCTGCGGTCCCGGAGCGCTTACGGGGGATGAGCAGGCTCTTATTGAAAGGGTGGAGCAGGCTTATCGCAAGCTTGGCCCTGTGCCATGCACAGGTTGCGGGTACTGCATGCCCTGCAATAATGGGGTGGAGATACCGCGCATTTTCCAGATCTACAACGATGCAGTTATCTATAACGACCTTGGCACGGGGCGGTTTTTGTATCGCGGGCCTACCGGTTTAAAGCCGGAGCAGCGCGCCGACCAGTGCCTTGAATGTGAAGATTGCGCAGATATCTGTCCCCAGCATTTGCCCATCCCCGAATTGCTCAAGAAAGCACACGAGTTACTTGGCCCGAGGAAGCAAGCGGCGGGGTAAGTCAGGTTGGTTATCGTATAGCGGTGGATTGCCCTAAGCCACATCAGTGTTATTTACGATCGACGTAGCAATGACCGCTGCCGCCAAAACAGGCGCTTGGAATCCTGCTTCCGGGGCCGCTGCTGCCTGTAGTACCGCCGCCCGAAGCACCGTTGCTGGAGCTGCCATTGCCCGCTGTGCCGTCGCCAGTACTACCATTATTTGATTCACCGCTACCGGTGGAACCGGCGCCGGAATTGCTGTTGTCTGAATTGCCACTGCTGGCAGCGCCATCACCCGGGCCGTCATTGGCGCTTCCATCAACGCCACCGTTATCCGGTGTGTTGCTGCCTTGACCGCTGGTGTTAGCGGAATCCTGATCACTAGTAGAATCATTCCCTGCGTTGACAGAGTCGTTCGGGTTGTTACCGGGTGAGCTGCCGCCTGATCCGGCGTTAACAGCATTGCTGCCACCTGCTGTACCGCTGCCGGTGCTGCCGCTTCCCGAAGATCCACCGCCTCCGCTGCCCTTAGGCGAATTGAGCCAACCGAACAAACTAAAGCCGCTTGTGCTCATAACGGGGACAGATATATTGTTCTGGGTATTCCCGCTATTGTCGGAGTTCTGAGGCGTTACAAACGGACTGCCCAGGGCAAATCCAGGAGTTGAAGAAAAGGACATGATGCAAGTGAAGATGATTACAGTGAGAATCGCGCCGGAGCCGATGACCCAGCCACGGATATGTTTCTTTTTACGCCATCCCGAAAATACTGACAACATCTCTTCACTGTTTCCAGCGCAGGGTAGGTGTATTTACAGGATACCGGATGGAGTTCTGAAATTGAATCGGCAATTATTCCCTATATCTATTAGGACTTTGGTACTGCTCGAAGCTCAAGGGTTGATTGCCGGTAATTATTTGCGGTCGTATACACTGTAAATAGGGCAGTTACGAAAGTGTGGAAACTAAATGGTAGGCCGTGCAGGAATCGAACCTGCGACCCACTGATTAAAAGTCAGTTGCTCTACCAACTGAGCTAACGGCCCATTCTATTTGAATTGTAATATTGAAGAAACCAGATAAAAAGTTTATCACAATCTCATCTTGAGAGGCAATTTCGTGGCATCGGTTTAATGAATTCTGGACAGATTATGTCTAAGAAAGAGCACCGGGTTTTTTACTATCCGGTAATACAACATTGAAATTTATACCCATACTGCTATAATTGGTCTGCCGGAGGTGGACCATGGATACTCAAGTCATCGGAGGAATTATCGGTATAGCCTGCCTGGGATTCGTCTGTATCGGGACATTCCTTTTGGTACCGGATCGTGAATTAAAGGTAAGGGAGAGGATCGGGATACATTCGATCTTCTGGGCGTTCATCATTTATGCCGTTTGGACTATTAATACCCTGGTGCAAGGCCAGAGCCTGGACAAATACTTCTATCTATCTTTGCCGATTCTGCTGGGATTGATGATCAGCTTGCTGGCGGAATATAAATCCAAACAGCCTCCTGTCAATGTCTCGGACACCCGTTTGAAAAAAATCATCGATGATACGTGGAACAGGTTGCCCACCAGCGTAAAAAGGGACCTGCAAAACACCGTGATGAATATAATAGAGGTTTCCGAATGGAGCTACCTGGACAGGGAAGGTTTCGGCCCTGTTAAAAGGAACGCGGCCAAGTGGACGCAATTGATACCCATGCCCGCCCGGGGTTTTATTCATATATCCTCAGCTGACTGCAAAGACCTCTCCGACACAGTTATTACGGGAGCTATTGCGCACGAGTTCGCACATGCGTACCAATCTTCAAAAACACCTTTTGTAACGGAGAAGATCGACGAAGCCGGCGATACCTTGCCCGTTAAGTGGAGTTTTAAGAAAGAGATCGCCGAGCTTATCAAACAAAGAGAGGCTGATCAAACGGGCAATGCCTGAGCGGCTATCTACCTGACCGGGTACAGTCGTTTATAAAATCGATTATTGCTTTATTGACAGCATCCGGATTATCTATCTGGGGCAGGTGCCCGGCCTCATCTATGATAACCAGTTTCGACTTTGCTATCTCCTGATTGAACAATCGCGCATAGTGAGGTGGAATAACCTGATCGCGTGATCCCCAGATAATGCAGGCCGGGCAATTAATTTCCTTCAACCGGGCCCGGATGCCGGGTTCATCTTTCATCATGTTCCGCAGTACGCCGGGCGGGATTTTCCTTGCATCCGGCGTCTTGTATACGTCGAAGTAATATTCAACAAGATCATCCGTAATCTGTGACTTATCAATAAGTATCCGGCCCAGCACGTATTTAACTGCAATGGGAGTTACCAACGACATTATCAGCGGCCCGAGCAGCGGAACCTTAAGCAATCTGAACAGCAGGAAGCGCACACTCCCCGGGTAGCCGCCGGAATCAATGAGAATAAGCGCAGACACCCTGTCGGGATACTTAAGACAGGCCTGTAAAATGATCTCGCCTCCCATTGAATTCCCTACTAACACCGCTTTCTTAATGCCCAGTGAATCCAGGAAAGACTCCAAGAAGTCGGCATATCCTTCGGATGTGTACTTGAATTCCGACGGCTTGTCGCTGTAGCCGAACCCGGGCAGGTCAAAAGCTTTGACAGCAAAGTGACTGGCGAGCTCTCTTATGTTCGACCTCCAGTCGAATGCAGTCCCCATGAATCCGTGGACGAGAACCAGAGGGATCCCGGCGCCCGTCTCCCAAACATGAGTATTGATATTGCCAATTGTGATATACGAGCTTCTGCCCATCGCTTCCTGAGGCAGAAAGCGGTATTGGGATAAGCGTTTGCACGACGAATAGTCGGTCACTGGTATTCACCTTCGGATAATGGTGAAGTTAATTGGAGCGGGAGACGGGATTCGAACCCGCGACACCCTGCTTGGAAGGCAGGAACTCTTCCGCTGAGTTACTCCCGCAAAAGCGAGTTCATTTTAGACCCCAACTAATTTATTTGTCAAAGGAAATACATGTGCGATTACAATTAAGAGTATTGTGCCAGATATACGTAAAATATACCTGTAATAAGGCTTGACATAGACCTGACGGCATCATATCATAAAGACGATAAAAGCGCGTACGGGAGGTCGTATTATGGCAAATGAACAATGGACATCACGGCCTTATGAGGATCAGGAACTTCTCTCATTCGATCGCCTGAGGAGGGCGGTTATGAACAGGATAATAGAGAGAGCAGAAGCCCTGATGGATGTGGAGTTTCCGCTCAGCCAGGAGCGACAGGACCTGCTGGTATCAGAAGAGTGGGAGAATGCCAAAATAGCGGTCAGGAACTCACCCACTGCAAAGGAAGCCTACAGGAAATATCTGGAGCAGACCATGGGTGGCAGGCTGGAAGACCACATGAAACGTGATAAGGAAGAGTTGGGCGCTATGGGCGTGCAGGAAAAAAGCCTGTGAGCTAAATACACACGGAATCTGATAAAGAGGAGAAATTACACGGTTTCTCCTCTTTAATTCTTTTGTAGTATACAGGTGAAGGAAAATGGACAAGAAATTCGAAGAAGCGGATAAACAGCTGGACAAAATCGCTCAGATGGAAAAGCGTCTTGAAATGATGTACAAGCGTATTGATCAGCTTGATACCATGGTTTCGACTTTAATCGAACGGGTCATGCGCCAGCCAGCTACTATTATTGAGGTAACCTGCCCCAAATGCGGCAGCACCGTGCACCTGCATCTACATGGAAATACCAAGCTGTCAAGCAAAGGCTGATCAGTATTGGAATCCAGGCATAATCCGTACCAATCCAATATAACCTCAAGGTTTTCTTGACTACCGGCATATCCATTGATAAAATTCGTTTTGCTTGCGGGGGCGGTTAGCTCAGTTGGTTAGAGCGCTACGTTGACATCGTAGAGGTCACAAGTTCGAGTCTTGTACTGCCCACCATTATTTCCCCAGCTTTCTTTAATTTTTCCACCGCTTCTGATTTCTATGATCTTTTCAAGTGTAAATATCTGATATACTATGTGACCGGACAGGATTAGAGAACCACAAAAAGAATTTCAATCAGATTGAAAGCGTAGAAATATCATTCTGAAATTGTGAGAGCGGATTATTGGGTTTAACAGAGGCGTTAGTCGGATTTATCGTCAATTTTATCGGTAGCACCGGCTATGCCAGCATTGTAATTTTGATGATGCTGGAAAGCACGTTTATGCCGGTACCCAGTGAAGCCGTTATGCCTTTTGCCGGCTTTCTGATCGAAGAGGGTAAGTTCAATTTTCCCGCAGTGATATTTTTTAGTACGTTAGGCAGTATTACCGGCTCGCTTATTTCGTACTATATAGGAGACTGGGGCGGACGGCCTTTTATTGATAAATTCGGCAGGTATCTGCTTCTGGACAGGCACCATTTAACTCTAACGGAAAATTTCTTCAATAAACGCGGTGATATAACCATCCTGATCTGCAGGTTCATTCCGGTAGTAAGGCATCTGATATCTATTCCGGCTGGTATTGGCAAAATGAATTTATTCAAGTTCATTTTATATACGGTGATCGGCGCCGGCTTGTGGAATAGTTTTCTGGCCTATGCGGGTTATATCCTGAAAAGCAACTGGACGGAGATTATGAAGTACAGCCATATAGTGGACATGATAATATTGGCAGGGATCGCGGGAGTCATCCTGTACTACGGCTACAGGATTTATAAACACAGTCGTAACAAAGACACCGGCGACATGTTATGATTAGTAGAAAGAGGTAGTATTACGAGGAGGATGTCATATGAGTTCAGGAGAATTAAAGAGGACTCTGGAAGATATTGACGCAAAAATAGTGGAGCTGATTGCCCAGAGACACGAGACGATAAAAGATGCCGTTGGACAGGAGGATGCGGAAAAAGCTTTGTCTTCAGATGCCGGATGGGATAGTGAGGTTTTACAACACGTGAAGTCTCTTGCGGGCAAAAGGGGATTGGACACAGACGAGCTGGAAAATATATACAGGCAGATCCTGGCCGGTGCAAAAAAGCTTAAAGGAATAGAAGTAGCGTTCCTGGGTGAAGACGGTTCTTTCGGTCAGGAAGTTGCCTTCGGTTTTTTCGGACGATCAGTGAAAACAAGGCAGTGCGATACCATTGAAGAAGTATATAACCTGGTACAGCAGGGCAAACTCGAGCACGGCATAGTACCGGTGGAGAATTCACAGGAAGGCAGCATCGGGCAATCATATGACCTGCTTCTGGAATCTGACGTAACGGTTTGCGGAGAAGTGCAGATCAGGACCACGTATTGTCTGGCAGCTAATAAATCAGCCAGTTTAGGTACAATAAAGAAAATTTATTCACACCCGCAAGCTCTGGGAGAGTGTCAGGCTTTTCTAAGGCACCTGGGGTGTGACCTGATCCCCACGTACCATACGGTCGGCACTGCAAAAATGATCAAGGATAAAAGGCTGACAGACAGCGCAATAGTGGCTGGTGAGGGGGTGGCTTTTGCCCATGATATGAAGATACTGGCAAGGGAGATTGAGGACAACCGCTGGAATTCCACACGGTTTTTCCTGCTGGGAAAGCAGGATGTGCCACCGACCGGCAATGATAAAACATCCATTGTTACACTGCTCAAGCATGAGCCCGGCACACTCTTCGGCATTATCAAGGAGTTTGCCGACCGCGAGATAAACCTTACCAAAGTGGAAACAAGACCCACCCGGAAAACACCGTGGGAATATCATTTTTATATTGATTTTGAAGGGCATCGGAAGGATCCGGTTATCAGGGAAGCATTGGATCGGGTGGAAAAAGCATGCCTGTTCCTTAAGGTGCTGGGTTCGTATCCCAGGGCGAAGGCTCACTAATAGCCTTAAAAAGCGCTGACATTTGATCAGGGTAAACAATTCTGAGCGGGGATAACGTCCGCTATTGCAATTAGATAAGTGGACATAGTATACTCTTAGAAAATTTGTACAATCGAAGAGCAGTTAGTTAGTGGATGGGTATAAATAAGTATATCTACCGAAGGTGACTCTGGATAAGTTGCCGCATCCTCGCGGTAACGCTGGAGTCACGCACCCGCAAACAGCAGTAGTCCTGGCAACCTGTTAAATATCACTAATTTTTGGGAGGAACAACTGTGAGAAGAATCTGTATTTTTATGGTATTAGCTGCGGTACTGGCGGCAACGCCGTTGCTTATCGCATGCAATGCGGCCCCTGCAACGCCCCCTGCTCCGGTTTCAGCACCTGCTACCGAGGCAAAAATACTAAAGCTTGGATGCACCCTGCCCTTCACTAACAGCCTGGGAATCGATACTAAAAAAGCTCTGGAGATGCTGGTTCCTGCTTTTAACGAGGCAGGCGGTCTGACTGTAAAAGGACAAAGATATAATATCGACATTATCATCTATGATGATAAATATACGGCTGATGGAGGAAGGGCTGCTGTCGAGAGGCTGGTGAACGAGGATAAAGTCAACTATATAGTCTGCCAGGTCGGTTCTGCGCCCATTGTCGCAGGCCTGGCTGTTACGGAGCCTGCTAAAGTTCTCGTCTTCTGCGGTGGTGCTTCAGGTAAAATCATCGCCCCGCAAAATAAATATACATACGGCACGGCAACATGGAGGACAAACCTGGCTCCGCTGTTCCCGTTGTTAACCAAGAGCTTCCCCAATGCAAAGACAATGGTAAACTTATCACCGGATGACGAAACAGGCAAGGCGCTGGCAGCCGATAATGCCAAAGTAGCCACAGCCCTGGGTATCAAAGTGCTGGACAACATTTTCTATCCGCGTGATACTCAGGATTTCGCTCCCTTTGCAACCAAGATTATGGTGCTGAATCCCGATATAATGGATTATCCTGGCGCGGTGGCAGGCACCCAGTTCGGCCTCCAGTTCAAGGCGTTATACGAGGCCGGTTACAAGGGAGTCCATGTGAGCCCCATGCAGCCCAACCTGATTGAAGTGCTCGCGGTGACTCCCAAGGAATCTATGGAAAATCTTATCTCCATAATACCTTCAACGGATGTGCCGAATCCCAGTGAGATGGCTAAGAAATATAAAGCAGACTGGGTTGCCAAGTATGGAGAGTGGTCCTCAGCCAGCCTGAACTGGATACCCGCGTTTTACGCTTTCATAGAGGCTGTTAAGAAAGCTGATACTACTGATGCTGAGGCCATTGCGACGTATCTTTCCGCAAACGGTGTGCAATGGGAGAGCCCCAACGGCAAAGGAATGCTGGTCAAGCGGCCGGATCTCAAAGGTGACAGATTCTGCGATACGTGCGCCTCATTGGATTTCGGCATTTTCAAGAATGGTAAATACGAATATTTGGGAACGCTTTCACCTGAAGAGTCACTTAAAGCCAACGAGACCGCTTTCGGCGGAACGTGGAAATAAATTAGATCATCACGTTCCCACAATTGACAGGCCTGGTTGCCAAGGTGAAAATGTAGTTGTTTGCATAAGCTTGTGCCGGTTTCCGGCACAAGCTTTTTAACGAATACAAGAGGAAGTAATGTCCCCTGGCTTATTCATCCAGCTAATAGTAAACGCCCTGACAATCGGCTCGATCTATATCCTGATGGTGCTGGGCCTCGATATTATTTTGCGTGGCACCAAGATTCTAAATTTTGCACACGGCCAGCTATATATGCTTGGCGCTTACGTGCTCCTCCTCTTTTTTCAGACGCTCAATCTGAATTTTGCTTTAGCGCTCATATTGTCAGGGGCAACCCTGGCGTTAGTGGGCGCGCTGAGCTACCTGGGTGTTTTTGCTGTTTTGAGCCGGCGCTTCACCGTGAGTACGACCTTTTCCTACAGGCTGTTACTGAGTGCCATGGCATCCGTCGGCCTGATGATGATCTTGCAACAGGGCACATTACTCTGCTTCGGTACACAGGAACGTGGCATATTATCCCCGTTCCCGCAGATTATCGATGTTTTCGGTGTCAGGATATCCCTGACCAGGGTAGTAATAATATTTCTCAGTATACTAATCTGTATCGGCCTGTTCTTCCTTATGTACAAAACGAGATTCGGAAAAATCATGAGGGCGGTGAGCTATGATCCGGAAGCGGTCACTCTTCAGGGTATTAATACTTTCTGGATATTTGTATCCTGCTTCGCCCTGGGCAGCGCGCTGGCCGGACTGGCGGGCGGAATAATTGCCCCTTTGTTCTCTGTCACGCCGTCAATGGGGCAAAATATCATTTTCATGTCTTTTCTGGTTTTGCTGGTGGGAGGGATCGGTAGCTACAGGGGAACTATTGCCGGCGGTTTGCTGGTAGGTTTGCTGCTCAGCTTCGGCTTCCAATTTCTGGGTGGTATTGCCGAACTTTTTGTATTTATCCTGGTCATAGTCATTCTCGTATTCAGACCTGGAGGATTGCTCGGTGAAGCTACTGAATAGCAGCACAGTTAGCCGGAACAGCAGGTTGAAGCTGGGAGCAATCATTGTTGCTTTAGCAGTGCTTATCATACTCCCCCTATGCATAGAGAGCGACTATATTAAGCACCTGCTCATCATGGTATGCATCGGCACCATACTTGGAATGACATTCAGCATGTTATACAGCGCGGGATTGATCACACTGGGAGCAGCGGCATTTTACGCCGTCGGAGCTTACACATCGACGATGCTTGTCACAAGTCTCGGTCTTTCCTTCTGGGCGGCTTTACCGCTGACAATTATTATCTCGGCTGTACTGTCGCTTGGATTCGGCGCCATATTTGTCAGGAACGCAGGTGTGGCTTTCGTTATTATAACCTTGATTTTTGTACAGGTAATTGTCATTGCAGCAGGCCAGATTGAATTTCTCGGAGGCTGGGGGGGGATCATGAACATACCCCGACCCGACTCGTTGGGCCCTGTGGAATTCGTAAGCAAACGGGACTGCTATTACCTGATCCTGGCGATATTACTGCTGATTGTTGTCATTTATAACGCAATCTACTCCTCTCGAATCGGCCGGGCCTGGAGAGCCATCAAGCTCAGTCCCAACCTGGCAGGAACACTGGGTATTAATGCGTATCGTTACAGGCTGCTGGCATTTGTCATAGGCTCAACCACAGCAGCGTTAGCGGGTTGTTTTTACGCGCATTACTTTCAGAATATTACTCCCGGTGCCTTTGCAGGGTGGCTTTCCATATATGTTCAGTTGTATGCAGTGCTGGGTGGATTGGAATTCTATATACTGGGTCCGGCTATAGGGTCCGTAATAATGACATTTGTACCCGAGTACCTGCGAGTCGTTAAAGAAATCGAGCCCATTATTACAGGTTTGTTGCTTCTGATAATAATTCTCTTTTTCCCCGGAGGTATTCTGGGAACAATAAAGAATCCACCGGATTTTAATTTAACACAATTGAAATCCAGACTGAATAGGATGAGAATTTCAAAGGC
Source organism: Dehalococcoidia bacterium (assembly GCA_028716085.1). Taxonomy (GTDB): domain Bacteria; phylum Chloroflexota; class Dehalococcoidia; order GIF9; family UBA5629; genus JAQUQM01. Next base: position 11,387 of record JAQUQM010000016.1, read on the forward strand.
GCAGGGCGATAAAAGCTAGGCAGTATTATGGCTTTATTGGAAATTCGTAATATAACCAAGATCTTCGGAGGGCTCATTGCTCTGAGGGATGTGAGTTTCGATGTTAACAGCTCGGAGATAGTCGGCCTTATCGGCCCCAATGGTGCCGGAAAGAGCACGCTTTTTAATATAATCAGTGGTTTTCACCATCCTGATAAAGGTAGAATCCTCTATAAGGACGTACAAATTAACGGTTTGGAGATTGACCGTATAGCCCGTATGGGAATAGGAAGAATTTTTCAAGAACCTACACTATTCATGCAGGAAACCGTGTTTGAGAATGTGATCAGCGGTTTGCACAGGCATTACCAGGAAGCTGCGTGGAAAGCCTTGCTGCATACACCAGGAGCAAACCGTGAGGAGAACAACAAACGCGATAAAGCATTGGGAATACTTGAATTCATGGAATTGAGTTCACTTAAAGATGAACTTGCGGCAAATCTCCCGCACGGATGGCAGCGTGTGCTTGCCATCGCTATTGCACTTGCCAGCGAACCGGATTTACTCTTGTTGGATGAGCCGGTTACCGGTATGAATCCAAGTGAAACTGCGTCTATGATTGAGAAGATACGGCAGATTCGTGAACGCGGCGTCACCGTGCTTATAGTTGAACATGACATGAGGGCTGTGATGAGTCTATGTGACAGGATTATAGTCTTGAATCTGGGCGTCAAGCTTGTGGAAGGCACGCCTGACAAAATTAAGAACGATGAGCGGGTCATTGAAGCTTATCTGGGAAAGCAGGTGCTGTAGAGAGTGCTACTCGAAATTATTGATATTGCCGTTCATTATGGTAAAGCCGAAGTGCTTAGGGACCTGTCCCTGCATGTTGCCGAAGGGGAAATTGTAACTATAATCGGCGCCAACGGAGCCGGCAAAAGCACCACACTCAGGGCGATTTCTGGTCTCAAGTCAGTGAGCGCCGGGGAGATAAAATTTAACGGGAAGAGGATAAGCGGCTTGAAATCGCATGAAATTGTGAGATTAGGCATATCCCATGTCCCTGAAGGCAGAAGGATACTGGCACCCCTGAGTGTAATGGAAAATCTGGAGATAGGAGCTTATTTGAGAAAAAGCAAAAAAGAGGCGGACTCAGGCTTTCAGAATATCTTTGACCACTTCCCGATTCTCAGAGAACGTAAAAACCAGATTGCCGGCAGCCTGAGCGGTGGTGAACAGCAGATGCTGGCGATTGCCCGTGCATTGCTTAATCAACCCAGACTGATGATGATGGATGAGCCCAGCATGGGGCTTTCTCCACTGGTTGTTGAGCAGGTCGGCATGATAATTAAGGAGATTAACGGCCGTGGAATCAGCATTATTCTGGTAGAGCAAAATGCGCGCATGGCGCTGAACCTGGCGCAACGTGCTTATGTACTGGAAGCGGGAAGATGTGTACTTGAGGGCGAGGCGGGTGCAATGGTTGATGACGAGCGGATAAAGCATGCATATCTGGGAGGATAGGCATACTGTTAATTCGAATAAGGTTTCAATATCCCATCAGACAATAAAAGACGCACATTTTCATGTGCGTCTTTTTTGAGCCATAAAGCCGTTAACGGATTTTATTCCCAGTCCCTCTTGGGTCGCTTCTTTTTAGTCGCTCTTTTGAAAACCATCAAGGCAACCAGCAGGACAACCAATCCAATCGCTACGTAAAGCAACATATTTGGAGTAACTAATCCTACTTTTACTACCGACGTTGAAGTCCAGTCGCTGGAGTTGCCTGCGCCATCTGTGGCGCGTACGTGCCAGTAGTATTCTCCCTGAGGCAGTGATTCAGCTTCGGTTAACGTGTATTTAGAATCTGTTAATTTTGACCGGTTAACGAGCTTGTTAATAAAGTTGGACTGGTCGCTCACTTCAATAGAATAAGATATGCCACTGGGATCAGACACATCCGACCAGTCGAAAGTTACCCTCGTGTCACCCATGATGCCAACAACAGCACCGTCTTTGGGAGATGCAATTACAGGGACTTCAGGGGCTGTTGCCTCCATATTGAAAGTTGTCGAAGCAGTTACATTTTTCATGTCAGTGGCTGTGATAGTGACTGCGCCGCTTTTGCCGCCGGGCGCCGGAAAACTGGACGTGAAATCACCAGATTCGGTTGTTGTTCCGGTTGCTACAGAAATAGTGTCAAAAGATATGCTGAAATCCTTATAAGAGCTAAAGCCACTGCCGGTTATTCTGATCAGGTCCTTAACATTTCCGCTTTTCGGAACGCTAATCACTTGAGACTGAGTAGTAAATATGGAGGGAGTAATTTCCGAAGCCGGTGTGATCTTGCCTACCGCCGTAATTGTGTGAGGGCCGTTTGCGCATGCAGGAATTTTAAGTGTGGTTGACCAGAAACCTGAGTCATCAGCGATCACACTCCGTTCAATGACCTTTCCATCTAATGTAACTTCAATACCTGTTTCATTATTGGCGTAACCGCTTCCGTTAATTTTAATTGTATCTTCGACGTATCCTGTATTTGGGCTGATATTAACAGCGGGAGCAACAGTAAAAACCATGTCGCCGATGTCTGTGGCAGCAGTTGTGTTCCCCAAGGCATTTACTACATGAGTGCCCCTGGTAGAGCTTGGAACTGCAAATGAAGTGGACCACGAGCCATTCACTTCGGCAATCAAACCCGATCTGACTTCTTTCCCGGAATAGGTTATTTTAATACCTGATTCTGCGCTGGCGAACCCGGTAGCTGTTATCGTTACCAGCGTTCCGACGCCTCCTGCGACAGGATCCATTTTAACGGAGGGGCTTACAGCAAAATTCTTATTGGCGACATCGGATGCTTTGGTAATATCACCCGATGCATCAACAGCGTGATTGCCTCCGGAAGACGGTTCTACAAAGAAACTGGTGTTCCATGAACCGTTTTCGTTTGCAGAAAGGTCTGACTTAACGACTGTTCCTTCATAAGTCACCGCCACATTCTTTTCACTGACACCAAAACCACGGCCGACCACTGTGACGGCGGTTCCCACAACCCCCGAAGTTGGATCAATCGTTATATTAGGTACAACGGCAAACGTTCCGCTGAATATTTGCGTATCAGGCGGGCTTTCAACAATTACGCTATGTTCGCCACCGTATGACTCGGGAACGATCAGGTAGACAGCTCCCGTGGTCCCGGCAATACCCTGCTTGATAGCCACCCCATCCCATTTAATCTTGTAAGAGGCACCATCAGTCAGACCAGAAATGGTAACTTCAAGCCCAACCATACCCTGAGTGGGGCTCATCCCAACTACCGCCTGCACATCTCCTGAGGGAACTAAGCTGAGAATAATCGTTAAAAGTGTGACGGCTGCCAGCACCTTAATTCTCATATTTGTACCTCCTTATATAAATAATATCGAAAATGCAAAATAATTTACAGGTGTTAGACGCAGTACGGATGTGTATTTCGTGTTTTAGACTCAATTAAGTTCACTAATAATCCGACGAATTTCTTTTTTTAGGACTCTCCCAATACTATTTTTAGGCAGTGATTGCATAAAAAATATTTTTTGGGGCATGACAAAGTGATGCATATGTTGCCTCAGGTATTTTGAAATTTCGTGCTCAGGAAGATCGCACCCCGGTTTCAATACTATTGCTGCGGCAATTTCCTCACCGTACTTTTCATCAGTTAGGGCAAAGACCGAATTTTCCAGGATCGCGGGATGTTTGGACAACCAACCTTCGGCAATGGCGGGATCTATATTCTCGCCACCCTTTATAATAATGTCCTTTTTGCGGCCCGTTACATATAATTCACCATCTTCATCGAATCTGCCCAGGTCACCAGTATAGAACCATCCGTTTTTCAGGACTTCAGCGGTTTCCTTAGGTTTATTCATGTATCCTTTCATCACCATCGGCCCTTTGCAGACAATCTCCCCCTCCACTTCACGTGAAACTTCCTGACCTTCATCGTCAATAACCTTTACAGCCAGGCCTGGAATGGGGAATCCTGTGCTTCCCGGTTTACGCGGCCAGTCTCTTCTTTGCAGCGATATTGTGCCCCCAACCTCGGTACAACCGTAACTCTGGGTTATCTCGATTCCAAATGTGTTTTGTGCTTTACATAGCGTATCCGGACGTAAATATGCTCCGGAAGACGTCAGGTAATCCAGAGATGACAGGTCGTCTTTTCCCGGATCCCATACCGTAAGCATAAAATTCAACATTGTGGGAACTATGGGCAGGACTTTAACCCTGTAGCGCCTGACAACATCAAGCACTTTACGCGGATCAAAAGGTGGCATGAGGATATTAACAGCACCGGCTACATAACCCTCGAAACAGGCGAGGAGCCCGTAGATATGGTTCATCGGGATGGTTGTGACCAAAGCCTCGCCTTTGTCGGTCCTCCATACCGAGACACCTGAGTTTATCTGAGAATACATATTGAAATGTGTAAGCATGACACCCCGGGGATGTCCTGTTGTGCCAGGTGCATACATGATCAGGGCAAGGTCGTCTTTGTCGACTTCCAGAATATTACCCCTTCCATCGCTCGTTCTAAGGAGATCATCAAAAGGAATAATGTCCGAGTCAGCTGTCCCGCCGATGCAAATAACCTGTTTGATGGTGTTCAGACCACGTATAGCTTCCCTGACTTTATCCAGTAGCTTGTATTCAGTAAAAACTACTTCGCATTTGGAATCCTCAAGAATATAGCGTATTTCAGGAGGAGTCAGCATGAATACTATGGGCATATAAACTGCGCCGATCCTCGTTACTCCATTGGCTATTTCGTGAATTTGGGGGATGTTACTGAGAACTGAAGCTACTATGTCGCCCTTTTTAATACCCCGGATTTTTAGACCGGTAGCCAGTGCCCGTGATCGATCAAGTATCTGTTTGTTAGTCAGCGAAATTTCATTCTCCTGACCAAGATAAATGAGATGTTTATACTCTCCGTATTGCCAGACATTCGCGTCCAGAAATTGCCCTATATTAAAGCTCACGTCCCATTATCCACGAACATCTATATTTTTGCCCCGGTAATAACCTGGCTCTCAAGCTGTTTTGAATCGGCGAGTGAGGGCTGCGACTTCATGATACGATGTAGTTTGTTTCTGGAGTTCCTCTGCACTCCATCCAAGCAATTTTTTCATCTCCTGCCCCACTTCATCCACAGCATCGAGGCCGAGGTCAGCCCTGAATCCAAGCATACCCCGCCGTAACATGAAATCATTAATAGTAAGGGCGCTTTCCTTCTGCACAGCGTACCATATCTGGGCGACGATATCCGGGCCTCCCTGGCTGATCTGTCGCCTGCCAGCAGCATTCTCTTTTATCAGGTTGATTACCTGTTTGTACCGTGAGCCATAGATTGCTACCAGGTGCTGAATGGTATCGATGGATAGGGTACTCTCCACAGCAGATTGGTTTATTTCCTCCTGGCCTATAAGCGGGGCTCCCGGCAGTGGCGTTTCACCTGTGATACAGCGTGCCCTGTTACCCAATTTATGGCAGACCATATCGGCAACGTCTTTTGCCACTTCACGATAGGCAGTAATTTTGCCACCTAGAACAGTGACAAAACCGTCCAAACCGTCCCTCTTGCTGTGGTCTATCAGTTCATGGCTGCGTGATGTATCCGAAGCGCTTTTTCCCGGTTTAAGAGCAAGGGAGCGCAATCCTGCTGTCGTATAGTAGACATCATCGATAGTTACTTTGGGATATGCTATATGCAGCCCATCTAATAAGTAGTTTACATCCTCGTTAGTGGCATAAACAGCATCAAGATTATCCGTATAGTCCGTATCTGTCGTGCCGACCAGGGAGAATCCTTCCCAGGGTATGACAAAGAAAAGACGGCTGTCCCTCGGTGAGAACAGGACGAGGGCATTGTGGGAGACCTGGGGTATTACAAGATGTACGCCTTTGGTCCTCCGTAGATAAGGCGACTTGTTGCTAAATACCATCTCTTTAACAAGATCAACCCAGTGGCCGGCAGCGTTAACCACTAATTTGGCCTTTACCTGAAGTATTTCCCCTGTGATCTCATCCTTAACTTCCACGCCTGCAATACGGGTACCCTCTTTAACAAGTCCGGTTACGCGGGCATGGTTGACTACTGCAGCTCCCTTCTCATAAGCGGAGAGGGCTGTTTCATAGTTAAGCCTTTCGGGATAAGCAACCTGGCAATCATAATATTCGTAAGAACCCTGTAACCCTTTTACTTCCAATCCGGGTTCCTTTTCCAGTGTTTTATTTTTTGAAAAGAATCTGCGTGAAGGCAGTGTCTTGTCGTAGGAGATTACATCATAGAGCGTTGTGCCCAAAGCCATGGCAACGTTGAGAGACAGGTTAGGAACAGGTATGAGGAATGCGAGAGGACGCACAAGATTCGGTGCAATACGAAGCAGCACTTCTCTTTCGCTGAGGTCCTGCCTGACAAGCTTGAATTCAAGCTGACGTAAATATCTTAAGCCGCCGTGAACCAACCTGGTTGAACGTGAGGTCGTGCCATAGGCAAAATCCTCCTTTTCCAGCAGCAGGGTATCCAGGCCGCGCAATGTCGTATCGCGGGCTACTCCCGCTCCAACTATGCCCCCGCCGATCACAATAACATCATATGTTTTACCCGTAATTGCTTTAAAATCACGTTTCATTTCCAATAACCTCCTAACTTGATATCCATGACTGTGCCCTGCTTACTGCACGTTTCCAGGATGAATATAGCTGTTCGCGCTGATCCTGAGACATTAGGGGTTCGTATGTTTTTGCAACGTGCCATTGCTTGGATATCTCCTCTACATTTTTCCATATACCGACTGCCAGTCCTGCAAGGTACGCTGCGCCCAATGCAGTAGTCTCAGCTATAGCGGACGGCTGGATCCGTATGCCCAGTATATCAGCCTGAAACTGCATAAGCAGTGAGTTTGCTGTTCCGCCTCCATCAACACGGAGGATCGGTATCTTAACGTTTGCATCAGATTCCATAGCTTCTACAACATCCCTGACCTGGTATGCAATACCTTCCAGGGTTGCCCTGGCAAGGTGCCCCTTAGTTGAACCCCTGGTTAGACCAATGATGGTACCGCGGGCGTACATGTCCCAGTATGGGGCTCCGAGACCGACGAAGGCCGGTACGAAATATACATCGCCGTTATCAGGAACAGAGCGTGCAAGAGCTTCGATTTCAGAGGCACTTTTAATGATACTGAGGCCATCGCGAAGCCATTGCACTGCAGCCCCTGTAATGAAAACGCTTCCTTCAAGGGTATAGGCGACTTTTCCATCCAGTCCCCAGGCAAGGCTGGTCAGAAGGCCTTTCCTGGAGATTATAGGCTTGTCTCCACTATTCAGAAGAATAAAGGAGCCGGTTCCATAAGTATTCTTAGCCATGCCCGGTTCGCAACATACCTGACCGAACAGAGCAGCTTGCTGATCGCCTGCAATCGATGCCAGCGGAATTCTAGCCCCGTCAAATAAATCAGGGATCGTTTCACCGTATATGTAGCTTGATGGTATCACTTTGGGAAGTATAGCGTCCGGTATATTCAACGCGGCCAGAATGTCCTTATCCCATTGCAGGGAATGAATATTATAAATCATGGTGCGCGAAGCATTGCTGTAGTCAGTAACGTGAGCTTTGCCGCCGCTGAGGTTCCAGGCGAGCCAGGTGTCAACTGTTCCGAAAAGCAGCTCACCATGTTCAGCCCGACTTTGCCCATCTGCAATATGATCGAGTATCCATCTGATTTTAGTAGCAGAGAAATAGGCATCCGGAATCAAGCCTGTTTTTTCCCGAATGGTGTCAGCCAGCCCCCTATTTTTCAGGTCTTCCACAAGCTCTGCTGTGCGCCGGCATTGCCAGACTATGGCATTGTTTACAGGTTTGCCAGTCTTCTTCTCCCAGATTATGGTTGTCTCACGCTGATTGGTTATGCCGAGACCTGCAACCTGAGAAGGCCGGATATTGGCTTTTTGTATGGCTTGCCGCGCAACCTGCAGTGAGGTCTGCCAGATTTCCATAGGATCATGTTCAACCCAACCGGGCCTGGGATAAATTTGCTTTGTTTCAGTATCCGCATCGGAGACAGGATTGCCCTCTGAATTAAAAATGATCGCTGCGCTGCCGGTAGTACCCTGATCAATAGAAAGGATATATTTTGCATCGGCCATATTTCTTCACCCTCTATCTATTAGTGCGCCCATTTTATCACGTATGAAAAGGGCTTACTACTGTTTTGCAGTTCAACCGTCGTAAGTTTGCACGTTGCCAACAAATAAATACCGTTCGTATGCTATTGCCTGAATTCTCCGATTATTTGTTGATTAAACTCACGCCGGAATGTATTATAATCGCACAGTAAACTTGATGAGGAGATTGTATGTTACCACAATTGGGCAAGCTTGACAGGGCGACCTTCGATAAGATCATTCTTTCCAGACTGGGAAAAGCCGATAAGTCAGTGATTGTCGGCCCGATGCATGGTGTGGATGCAGCAGTAGTTGAATTGCCGGATGGAAATGTTATGGTAATCGCCGAAGATCCTACATTCGGAATGCCTGTACTCATGCCTCATTTCGGGTGGGCTATTGTGCATATTTGTGCCAGCGATATCGCTGTGCTCGGTGTAAAACCAAAGTACCTGACTATTTGTCTCATGTTCCCTCCGGGAATTAAAGAGGACGTAGTAGAGGGAGTTTGGAAAGAAGTTGATGAAGAGTGTAAGAAGTTAGGTATCTCTATCATCGGGGGGCATACAGGTATGTATCCCGGGATGCCTTATCCGTTAAACGGTGGCTGTACGGTTATCGGACTGGGAACCAGGAAGCAAATTACTCCGGCATCGAATGCAAAAATCGGGGACAGGGTAATAATTACCAAAGGACCTGCAATCGAAGCTACGGGGATACTGGCATGCCAGGCCGAGAAGAAGCTGACGAAGAAGCTGGGCAAGGGAATAGTGGAAAAGGCGAAGGCCTATTTTTTTGAGATGACGGTGGTAAAGGATGCTTTGACTGCTGCTCCCCTGGCTCATGCAATGCATGATGCTACGGAAGGTGGTTTGTTAAATGGTGTTTATGAAATCGCAGCAGCCTCCAATACAGGCGTGACTTTGTATGAAGATCGAATTGTGGTGCCCGATGAAATAGGGGCAATCTGTAAGTATTTCAACATTGATCCCTTGATTTCAATCAGCGAAGGCACCCTTGTTTTAACCGCGACTCCCCAGAACAGCAAAAAAATCATCGCCAGATTAAAGAAAAATGGCATCAAGGCATGGGATGTGGGTGAGATCACCAAAAGCAAAAGGCTTTTTGTGCGTAAAACCGGTAAAAAAGAAAAACTGGAACCTGTTGCCGTGGATCCGTTCTGGGCTGCCTATTTCAGCACTCTGGAAGGTTAATCGATGAGAAGAAGCGATGTTGCACTGGCCGTTTTAGGCAACCTTGTGCAGGCGGTAGAGATGTTGCAAAAAAACAGTGATTTCGCCTGTCTTATGCCTGAAGTAAGGGTGAATGTTGCACATGCCATGCCCGGTGCCAAGAGCGCAAAGGACGTAGCCGCCATCGAAGGCAGGATCACTGTTGTCCGAGGTTATCCGTTTGCAGCCAGCCTGCCGATATGGGGATCATCCGATCATATGGCTCGACTGATTATTGAAGTACGCAAGTACAGCCCGGGAATAAATGCGGGGATCAATTTTAAATGTGATGAACAAATTATAAAAGTAGTAAAGAGATATGCACGGGAAAAGAAATTGGCTTTCGGTAAAATCGATAGGACGGTGGAACCCGAAGAGGTAATGATTAAAGACGGTAGCTCAATGCCGTGGAAAATAAAGTACCTTGTTGAGCGTTATGGCGCTGTGCCCGATCTATTCTACGAAGGGGAAGGTTGGGGAAAAGAACCTTTATTTGTGGCAGTTGGAGGTTCGGCAACTGAGGTTGTTGCAATGGCTATTGAAATAGCTGGAAGATTTAGGAAAGCAGCGTAATTAGTTCAGCGTAAACCGGAAGTATAATAAATAGCATGGCTGATAAAGATACAAACATTGAATTGATTGAGAAGATCCAGGCTTTAAAAAAGCAGCGGAATGCTGTCCTGCTTGTGCACAACTACCAGCGTCCGGAAGTGCAGGATATTGCGGATTTTGTAGGTGATTCATTGGAACTGAGCCGGAAAGCCGCAGAAACAGATGCTGATGTAATAGTTTTTTGCGGAGTCCATTTTATGGCTGAGACCGCTTCGATCATAAATCCGGAGAAAATAGTATTGCTTCCTGACGACCATGCCGGATGCCGCATGGCGGACATGATAACAGCCGAAGCGCTGCAGAGGAAGAAGACAGAGTTGCCGGATGCCAAAGTGGTCTGCTATGTGAATTCTACTGCCGAAGTAAAGGCTGAATCGGATATATGTTGTACATCTGCCAACGCAGTCAGAATTGTGCAGAGTCTGGGTGAGAATGAAATCATCTTCGTTCCCGACCAGTATCTGGGTTATTATGTGGCTAACAAGCTGAAGCGGGAGATGATTTTATGGCCTGGGTATTGTCCTACACATGTAAAAATTCAACCTGAAGACATACTCAGGGAAAAACATAAACATCCTGATTCCATAGCTGTGGCACACCCGGAATGCACACCGGAAGTGACTCAGGTTGCAGACGAAGTTCTCAGCACCGGTGGTATGATAAGGTTAGCTAAAGAAACAGATGTAAATACGCTGATAATAGGCACGGAGATAGGAATATTACACAGGCTGAAAAAAGAGAATCCGGGTAAAACCTTTATACCGGCAAGCAGGAAAGCTATATGCCCGAATATGAAAAAGATTACACTGGAAAAAGTGTTGTGGACGCTGGAAGATATGAATCCACAGGTAAAGGTGCCCGAGGAAATAAGGGTAAAAGCTTATGGCGCAGTAGAGCGAATGCTCGCAATCTAAGGCAAAAAGAAATTCTCTGGTAGTGGAGGTAAGTGATGAGAAAGGTTTATATGGATCATGCCGGTGCAATGCCTCTGTTGCCGGAAATTCGAGAGGCGATGCTACCTTATCTGGATGAGATATTCGGAAATCCACAATCGCTTCATAGCTGGGGTGATGGTGCCAGGGATGCTGTTGAAGAAGCGCGCGAAAGAGTCGCTTCGTTGATTGGAGGAAGTGCAGAGGAGATCATATTTACAGCCAGCGGAACCGAAGCGAATAATCTTGCCATTAAGGGATTAGCCAGGGCAAAAGCAGAGAAAGGTAAGCATATTGTCATCTCTGCGGTTGAGCATTTTTCCGTAATGAATTCTGCGCGTACACTTCAGAAGGAAGGTTTCGAGGTTACTTTTATACCAGTTAATGGTTTCGGAGTCGTAGATCCGGATGAAGTATTTCACAACATAAGGAGTGATACGGTTCTTGTATCCATTATGCATGCCAATGGTGAGGTAGGTACTATCGAGCCGATTGCTGAGATCGCTAAAAGGTTGCTAGGGAACGGTCCTGTTTTTCATACAGATGCTGTGGCCAGCACCGGCAACATGCCGGTCGATGTTAAAACGCTGGGAGTTCATGCACTCAGCCTTGCAGGAAATCAGTTTTATGGACCCAAAGGCGGCGCTGCTTTGTGGTTGAAGCGGGGAGTGAGGATGTTGCCGTTGATGGATGGTGGCATTCAAGAGGGTGGCAGACGGCCGGGTACTGAGGATGTGCCTGCCATTGTGGGACTCGGAAAAGCAGCTGAATTAGCACAAAGGGACCTGAATATAAGGATGCAAACATTAACACAGTTAAGGGATTCATTGATTAAAGGGGTATTAAGCCAGATTGAACATTCAATGCTTACAGGTCATCCGGTGCAACGTTTACCTGCCTATGCGAGTTTCTGTCTGAATTTTATTGAGGGTGAAGCTATTCTCATGCTCTTAAACAGTCATGGGATTGCTGCCGCGAGCGGTTCTGCATGCACTTCACGTGCATTAAAGGCTTCGCATGTTTTGCTGGCAATGGGGATATCGCATGAAGTGGCACAGGGTTCCATGCTGTTCAGTCTGGGATTGGATAATACTGAAGATGATATTAATTATGTGCTGGAGAAATTACCGCAGGTAGTAGACCGCCTGAGGCAAATGTCTCCGTTATATTCCAAATATATCAAAGAACAGAGGGGGTGAGAGAGATGCCTGTTTACAGTGAAAAGGTTATGCAGCATTTTATGAACCCGCATAATGTGGGTGAAATTCCTGATGCAGACGGGGTCGGTGAGATCGGTAATCCTGTCTGCGGTGATATGATGACGTTTTATATCAAAGTTAAAGATAATAAGCTTGAAGATGTTAAATATAAAACGTTCGGCTGTGGTGCGGCTATTGCGGTATCGAGCATGGTAAGTGATATGGTCAAGGGAAAAACACTGGAAGAAGCTCTTGAGGTAACACCATCGATGGTTGCCAAGGAACTTGAAGGCCTCCCCAAGAATAAATTCCATTGCTCAAACCTTGGAGCGCAGGCTTTGAGGAAAGCCATAAGGAATTACGCAATTAAGAACAAAATCGACATTCCGGGACTGACGGATAAGGAAGAACCTGAGGAGGAGGACGAACATGCCTGCGAAACCTAAGAAGGATAATAAACCGTTAATCTGCCGCTGCGTTTGCCCTTATTGCGATGTTGAGTTGGTAGTCGAAGAGGCTCCCTTTTGTCAGGTATGTAAGCTAACCTTTGTTCGATGTGCCAGTTGCGGGGCAGTAATACTGGAAGAAAAGGCAACTAAATGTGAAAGTTGCGGTAAACCGTTAAGTTGACATAAGGAGTGGCGATATGGCAGATAAAGAGAAAATGACCCTGATTATGTTTTCGGGGGAGATGGATAAAGTGTTGGCTGCGTTTAATATCGCGATCGGCGGGGCGAGCTCAGGGATGGATGTTACAATGTTTTTCACATTCTGGGGATTGAATGTAATTAAAAAAAATGAAGGCAGCATAAAGAGTAAGGGTATTATGAGAAATATGCTCAACTACATGAACCGGGGAGGCGCAAAACGGCTTCCTCTGTCAAAGTTCCACATGGCTGGAGCAGGCAAAGCTATGATGCAAAGGTTAATGAAAGACATTAATTTCCCGCAGGTTGACGAACTTATGAGAATAGCAAAGGAACTGGGAGTAAAATTCATTGCCTGTACTACTACAATGGGAATGATGGGGATAACAAAAGATGCCTTCATTACCGAAGTCGACAGCTTCGCCGGTGTTGCTACTTACATTGCTGTAGCAAGGGAAAGTAAAATAAACCTCTTCATTTAGGAGGGTTGTATGAAAGCGGATGCTATCATAGATTGTATAGGTCTTTATTGCCCGATGCCTATCGTAAATACCGCTAAGAAAGTGAGAGAAATGGGTGAGGGGCAGGTACTGGAGATTATTGCGGATGATGAAGGTGTCAAACAGGATATGCCTAACTGGGCACGGATGACCGGGAATGAGTTTTTAGGCATTGAAGAGGAGAAGGGTAAGTATCACGTATTTGTGAAAAAGAAGTCGCGGTAGAATATGTATTAATTGCAATGAATTTAGGCCGTTGATATAATTTTTACGGTAAACAGTAGAATATATTTGGGAATGTGGATTTAAAAAAGAGGTTTAAAAAATGGCTGCCAAGCCGAAGAAAAGTGTTGTACAGAATATCATAAAGAATCTGCTTGAGATGGAGATTCCTGAGATTCAGAACGCTTCCAAAGAGCTTGCTGATTGGATCAAACAATTGGAGCAGCACAGTTTCAAGCTCCAACACTATGCCACCGAAATAGAAAGCTGGGCTGCTGAGGAGGAGGAAACAGACACCCTGGAACTAACTGAGTTAATTAAGGATCTTGAAGCAACGTTGACAGATATGCGCAAGTCGGGAGTTGTGGGAATCCCCGAACTGGCAGAACTTGAATCCGATACAGGAATTGATAAAACCGCTCGCGGGTATGGTATGAGTGGCAGGGTACTACCACCGAGAACAATTCCCCGGGCAGAGTTGAAATTATCGGGAGAGCGGGTCCCTTTGAAACAGATTGAACCCTTGAAGCCTGCAGAAGACGAAAGTAAAACAGAGCCAGCCAGGACACCGCAGGGAGTGCTGGTGGCCAAAGATATTGAGAAGCCGAAAGCAAAAGCCGAGCTGCCGACGGGCGGTAAGGACCTGGTCGGTAAAAGCGGATCCAAGGAAACCAGTGATACTGAACCAACGAGGGGAGGCTATCTAACCCCTGAGGGATTTGTAGTAAGAAAACTACGCCCTTAAAATGATATGGTCTCATGCCCCTGTAGCTCAGTGGATAGAGCAGCGGTTTCCTAAACCGCGTGTCGTGCGTTCGACTCGCACCAGGGGTACTTTAAAAAATCTAGATTTTTAGTATAATAGGGGCGTAGCTCAGTCTGGTAGAGCAGCGGTCTCCAAAACCGCGTGTCGTGGGTTCGAATCCTGCCGCCCCTGCCATGCCGAGGTGGTGGAATCTGGTAGACACGCCATCTTGAGGGGGTGGTGGGCGTAAGCCCGTAGGAGTTCAAATCTCCTCCTCGGCACCAAATTGAATTTAACGCATTAATGTGAGCGAGCGGAAGTAGTTCAGCGGTAGAATGCCTCCTTGCCAAGGAGGAGGTCGCGAGTTCGAATCTCGTCTTCCGCTCCATTTTTTTATCCGTGGCGGCGTAGCCAAGTGGTTAAGGCGGGGGTCTGCAAAACCCCTATGCAGCGGTTCAAATCCGCTCGCCGCCTCCAAGTGGTATGCCGAGGTGGCGGAATGGCAGACGCGGCGGACTTAAAATCCGCTTCCCTTGACGGGAGTGTGGGTTCAAGTCCCTCCCTCGGCACCACCCCATTTCATCCATTGTACCCTTGAATAAAGTTCAGGTAAGTTTGATTGAGCTGTCTTTTTCTATGCTTTCGATAAACTTGAGATACATTAAAGTTCTCAGTTCGTTCCTCAGACGATAAGGAGCAACGAATTTACCCTTTAGCCATATATTGTCGGGTTCGATATGAATAAGGACTTTGCGATTAGTTTCAGCTTCGCGAAGAAAGGTTGGATAGCTATCGACAAAAGCCTCCTTGGATTGATGGAGAAATACTTTATCCTCAGCATTTATTATCTCTTCAAGTAAACTGGCAGCCTTTTTGATATCGCTATCCAGAGAAATAGGAATACGTATCTCGTCGAAAATGTAATCGCACTGCATCGGCTTACTATTCTTTACACACCCTTTGGAAAAATTAAGTACAGGCTGGTCTAAAACAATTAAATTAGGTATGTGTAGAATTTTCCCGGTGAGCTCTCCCCCCAGCTTTTCATCCTCTCCGACTTCGTCTAATGTCAGGTAAAATATCCCGATGTGACGGACATCGCCTTTATATGAACCGATGCGAATCCGATCACCCACATGCAACATATTGGAAAAAACTATGATAAAGAAACCAAAATAGCTGGCAACATATTTCTGCAGGGCGAGTGCCAGACCTATAGCTATGATGGAAATGTAAATAGCCAGGTTGCTGTACACGGCAATAGTAATCAGCAAACCAAGGACCAGAACAGCTATGAGGATTGCCAGTATGCGAGATTTCATATTTTACTTGTGGCAGGATTGGAGCCGGGCAATACATGGAGTGTGCCCGTTACGTTATCGATCGAAATATAATAATCCCCGGGGACTCCCGCGGTCATCATAAAAGTGAGTTCTTCGCATTGGCCGGGACTAAGAGTGATTTCATTAGTTGATTGAGTGACATTATTTATTTTGAACTCGGTTTTATGCAAGACGGTCTCAGATCCTGTGTTGATAATAGTAGCAATCACTCCGACTGAGCTGCCGGGCAACACCCTATCCGGTAGAATACACAGGTTTGAAACGTTAACCGTGTCTGGAACCTGGTGTTTCTCTGCTTGGGCAACGTATTCTTCGGGCACGACGGCAGGAAATAACAAATCGAAACTGTCTGTTGTTTCTTTGTGGGATTTAAATATATTTCCCAGTGATGAGAGGATGGAGCCGACTCCCGCGGATTCTATAGTGGGGATGTCGGCTGATTGTGTAGCATTGATCAGAGAACTGAGATAAGAAACCTGATCGGTCAAATCAGACACTTTCTTCCGGGGATTCCTGGCCTGCTTTAAATAAGTATCGGCTGTAAACTGGCCGACTTTAAATCGGGCTTCCATGTGCGCTAATTCCTGCTTATAAACATCGAGTTCATGAGTACGTGTTCGCAGGATTTTATTTAATTCTTGCTTGATTGAATCAATTTTTGATTGAGCATTCTTCAGAGCAACTGAATATTCGGATTTCAAAATATTATAGGAAGCTTCTTTAATGGTATTATCACTATACAGTTTTTCAAGATTTGCCAGCAAAAGCTCCGCTTTCTCTTTATTCTGGAAGGCAGTTATCAGTTCTTTACTCATGTCACCAATTACTTTTCACCACTCTATTTACATAATATTAGCATTTTTTCTCTTGGACTACTTAATGCACTGAATCATGCAGCACTTTTTCTGGCGATAACGTCTTTCACTGCCTTTTCGATGTTTTCAGAAGTTAATCCGTGGATTTCGAGCAGTTCTTCAGGTTTGCCCGATTTACAATATGTGTCATTGATCCCGATTGATATCATGGGTACCGGTATACTGCTGGCAAGTATTTGCGCAACCATACTGCCTAGACCCCCGTGAAGTAAATGCTCTTCAGCAGTTACAATAGCTCGGGTAATCCGTGCCGCCTCTATAATTGCCTGGACATCGACGGGTTTAAGTGTGGACATGTTGAGTACCCGGCAGCTGATACCAGATTGGCTTAAATGTCCAGCGGCTTCTAAAGCTTTAGCTACCATTATGCCTGTAGAAACTATCGTAACATCATTCCCGTCTCTTAATATATCGGCTTTGCCTAATTTGAATGCGCATCCGCTACCGTAAAGAACGGGAGTCTTGGGTCGGCCCAACCTGATGTAAAACGGTCCTTCTATGGAAACCGCGGTTTTAATAACTTCTACAGCCTCTGTTGAATCGGATGGCACTACCACAGTGAAATTGGGTAGAGAGCAGAACAGCGCAATATCTTCTATCGCCTGATGTGAAGAACCGTCCTCACCGACTGTAACACCACCATGTGTTGCAACAATTTTAGCATTCATTTTTGGCTGCGCAATGCACATGCGGACCTGATCGAAACATCTACTGGAAGCAAATACGGCAAATGTACTGGCAAACGGTATTTTGCCGCATGAAGCAAGTCCCGCTGCAATGCTGATCATATTTTGTTCGGCCAGGCCGCACTCAACAAATCGCTCCGGGAAGGCCTGGGCAAAGAACTTGGTCATTGTGGACCTGGAAACGTCGGCATCCAGAACAACTATATTGTTATTTGCTTGTCCGAGTTCCACAAGTATTGTGCCGTAAGCTTCACGAGTTGATAGGTCAGAGTAATTTGTCATGATAGTTCTTTTAGAGCAATATCGGTTTCCGATTTATTCAGTGCTTTACCGTGGAAATCGACATTATTTTCCATAAAACTGACACCTTTGCCTTTTGTGGTATGTGCGATCACCACCGTAGGTTTACCTTTTGTTTTTTTCGCTGTCTCCAGTGCTGTTATTATCTGCTGCATATCATGTCCATCTATTTCAATCAACTCCCATTTGAAGGCGCGCCACTTATCCACAAAAGGTTCGAGGTTCATGATATCTCTGGTGAATCCATCCAACTGAATACCGTTGTAGTCTACTATGGCAGTTAAATTATCCAGTTTGTAATTCGCTGCAAACATAGCAGCTTCCCAGATCTGGCCTTCCTGGCATTCTCCATCACCCAGTAATACGTATGTTTGATAGTCCTTTTTATCAAGCCTTGCAGCCAGTGCCATACCGATACCAACGGACAGACCCTGACCGAGCGAGCCCGCTGACATATCAACTCCGGGTGTTAAAGTGCTATCGGTATGACCCTGCAGACATGTACCGGTCTTTCTTAGAGTCGAAAGCAATTTGGAAGGGAAATAACCGCATTTCGCTAATGCTGCGTATAAAATAGGAGCGGCATGACCCTTGCTCATTACAAAACGATCACGGTCCGGCCAATGCGGTCTTTTGCCATCGTGACGCATAGTTTTAAAATATAGCGCCGTTATCACATCGGCTGCTGAGAGAGAGCCTCCGGGATGGCCGCTGCCTGCCTCGGAAATCATTTTGATCGTATCGTACCTTAATTCCCGGGCGATGACCTTTAATTCATCGATAGAATGGTCACTCATGTGTAAAGATAACAATTTAATGAATTATAACGTATGTATTTGAATTCAGTTTAT
>JAQUQM010000017.1 GCA_028716085.1 Dehalococcoidia bacterium
CGAACCAGACATCCTCCATGATCCTTGATTTTACCAGTTCATGTCCCCCGATGCGCCAGTATTCGTCCGCTTTAAATAGAAGGAATTGCCCGATTGCCAGGGTGGGACCTGGTTTTTTGGAGCGGTGAAACCACCACAGCGGGAACCATGTCTCTATGATGAAATAGAAAAGTATAGGTATGACTATTTTTTGAGTGAGCCCTCTGACATCCTGCCGGGGTAATCCTGACAGCATGGAGATATTATTCTTGGCAGCTATATCTACTGTACCTCTTATCATATGCGGCTCGTGCGTGGTATCCGCGTCGACAAAGAGCAGCCATGAACCATGCGACTGCTGGGCTATCTGATAACAGGCAAAGCATTTGCCGGCCCAGTTGTCCGGCAGTGGTTTCCCTTTAAATAAACGTACGCGGTGATCCCTTGACTGAATTTCATCTACTATTTCCCATGTTTTATCTGTTGAATTATCATCCAGCACCAGCACTTCATAGTTGGGATAATCCTGCGCCAGTATGGAATTCAGGCATTTCGCGATGTTATCTTCCTCATTTCTTGCAGGAATGAGTACAGTGACCAGAGGTGCGTCATCCGGAACGGTTGCTTTTTTGGAAGGGCGTTTAAGCATCAACAAGTTCAGGCAAAGATTGATAAAAAAAAGGAGCAATCCTGCAAGAACGATCCATTGATATATCAAACTTACATTACTCCAGCTATTAAAGCTTTATGCCCGCCTATGCTGCCCTTTTCCGCGATCTCAGCCAGGTTACAAACCGTCCTGAAAGGTGCGGTAAAGTTTTTAAATCCTTGAGGTGTTTCACGAAGAATATTAACAGAAGGCAGGAGACATATACTATTTCCAGGCTGTCGCTCTGATTTACAACAAGATAAACCAGGGAGCCGACGGCAGCAAACATAACCGTCCATGCATCATTGTCTATCAGGAGGAAGCCGATGAACATTAAAATTGCATATGAGATAACCATGTCCGGCAACGGGAGAGCCAGCATTGTACCACCGGCCACGGCAAGTGCTTTCCCCCCTCTGAAACGCAGGAAAGGTGAAAAGGCATGACCCAGAACTGCAAAAAGCGCTATTGTATAAAGCGCTGCTTGAGGAAAATCCAACGTCAGCCGGGCGATCAATATAAAGGGCATCCCCTTCAATATATCAGCAAGCATGCAGACGACACCCCAGAACCTGCCTCCAGCCCGAAATACATTATAAGCTCCGGGATTGCCGTCTCCATATAGCCTGATGTCCGTCTTGAGGGCAAGTTTACCTATCCAGACAGAAAACGGGCAGGCGCCCAACAGGAAAGATAAAACCGATAGCAATATTAATAAAGCTATATCCATCTCGACCCCACAGTCCCATAATAGATTAATACAACCCTGACGGCAAGTCTAAAGAAAAAAAGGGGCTACTGTCAAATAGAATTGAGGGTGATACGACCCCGATGGGATTCGAACCCACGATCTCCACCGTGACAGGGTGGCATGTTTGACCGCTACACCACGGGGCCTTGCTTGATAGTGATAACTAATCTACGATCGAAACTACCATAAAAGTCTATCAACATACGAACCATAGTGTCAAACACAATCATAATAATTGATTTTTAAACCTGATTGGTATAAGCTAACATTTGTTTTGTCCATTTATATTCCATCGCTTGGTTTTATGAAAACCAAAAACTACCGAGGTGAATACATTGACGTCCCGTAGAGTATTGCTGTCCGTATCATTAATCTCGATAATCAGTATAGCCGTGAATATACTTGCACCTTCTCCTGCCTACGCCGTAAGCATTTCCGTCACACCTACCTCAGGAACAGCCGGCTCTGAAATTTCAATCATCGGGGAAGGTTACATAGGCAAAATGGCTACCATCTACTGGGATGATAAGAAACTTGTACAAAACGTGCCTGTTTCCAAAGCAGGGCAAATAAACTATACATTCGAAGCGCCCAGCGCGTCCAAAGGTGAACATACTATCAAAGTGACGGATGATAGCAACTGGGCAGATATAATAGCTTCAGCCACATTTGTTATCACTCCCGGCGTCAGCACTGACCCCCCCTGGGGGAAGATCGGCATACCCATTTTACTTTCCGGCAGCGGTTTCGTTGCCGGCGAGACTAAAATCAAACCGACGCTTGATGGCAGGGCACTATCAAAATTACCCGTAACAGCCGATAAAACCGGAACCTGGCATTTGGTTTTTGATGTGCCTAACCTGCCCAAGGGTGAATACATCCTGGCCGCGTCCGGAGAAATTACCCAGCAATCGGAAATCCCGGAGACTTTGTTTACTATCGGGCCTTTCTGCAAAGCTAAACCTCTTTCCGGCCCTGTCGGTACCAAAGTAACTATAACGGGTATTGGTTTCCGGCCAGGAGAAGATGGGGTTACTATTACGTGGGACGGGCCGATACTGGATATGAATTTCGTGGCAGAGCCGAATGGCAATCTCACCTGCACAATCATCGTGCCGCCGAGCATAAAAGGCCCACACGTGATAGGCATTTACGGAAGCAGCTTCACTCCCAGAGGCATCATCCCTGATATTGGATTCGAAGTTATACCGAGTGTTGAACTGATACCGGCCGAGGGCAATAAGGGCACGACGGTAAAAATCAATGGAACGGGATTTAACAGCGGAGAATCAGTAACGGTAACATATGATCAAACCGATACAGGCATAACGGCAGTAACAGATAGCAAAGGCAGTTTTATGTCAACTTTCCAGGTACCCGTAAGCCCGGGCAGGGAGCATACTATTACTGCAACAGGGACTAAAGGCGCATCGGCGCAGGCTGTTTTCTCCACTACAAGGGGTATACCCGAAGCACCCCAGTTATTATCGCCGGGTACAGGCGCCAAATTGCAGAGCTTTAACTCCGTGATTGATATTATCCTAAATACGTTCCAGCAAATCGGGGCTCAGGGTGAGAAAACCAGCAGCACCAATCTGACAACTATGACATGGTCTTCAGCAGGTGACCCATCGGAGTTGACCTATAGTTTGCAGATATCCAGATCAAATGATTTTCCCGCACCTGTTTTCCATAAAGAAAATATCAGCACCAATAGCTACCTTCTATCCAGGGCAAGCCTGCCCGACGCCGGTACATATTACTGGAGGGTAAAAGCCATCGACAGCATAGGGGGCGAAGGCCCCTGGTCAAATGTATCGAAGTTCGAAACTGTGACGACTTCCCCTCTGGTGATAGCGCTCGCTGTGACGATCTTGATCCTGGTAATTGCCATAATAGCATTTACAGTGATGGCTATAATCAGCAGAAACCGCTATTAATCCGATCCGAGATAACCATATCTTCCTTACTACATTGGCGTCTCATTGATTTTACTTGTTTTTTAATATAGACGTGTGCTATATTTAGGTCGCTTAAAATAATATATTGACCGCTAGGGGTGCGCAGATATCTCAGGCTGAGACTCCGCAAAAGCGGGGAACCCTTGAAACCTGCCCTTGGTAATTCGAGCGTAGGGAAGCGGTAAACAGCCAAGGGTTACGCTCAAAATGTGATGACTCTTGGTTTTTTGTTTTGAAGGATATGACACAAATCGAATCTGCTCGCAAAGGGATTACAACCTCACAGATGAAATCTGTCGCCGTTCAGGAAAACCTGGGCGAAGATATCATCTGCGAACATGTGGCGACAGGCAAAGTTGTTATTCCCTGTAATATTAATCATGAGATCCGGACAGTTTGCGGTATCGGAAAAGACCTGAGAATTAAAATCAACGCCAATATTGGAACATCTTCCGATTATGGAACGTTATCAAGCGAACTTGAGAAATTGCATACGGCGGTTAAATACGGCTCCGATACCGTAATGGATCTGAGCACGGGTGGTGACATCAAGGCCGTCAGGCAAGCTATATTAAAAGAAAGCACAGTGCCCATCGGCACCGTTCCCATCTACCAGGCGATGATAGAAGCCGGTGAGAAATACGGGCCGCTGGTTGAAACCACGATCGATGATATGTTCACGGTTATCGAACGTCAGGCTCAGGAAGGTGTCGATTTCATCACAGTACACTGCGGCGTAACTCAGGCCGCCATAAAGGCGCTGAAAAATCAAAGGCGTGTTACCGACGTGGTTTCACGCGGCGGTGCTTTCCTCATCGGCTGGATGCTGTATCACCAGAGAGAAAATCCGCTTTTCGAGTATTATGACCGCTTGCTGG
This sequence comes from Dehalococcoidia bacterium, assembly GCA_028716085.1. Classification (GTDB taxonomy): domain Bacteria; phylum Chloroflexota; class Dehalococcoidia; order GIF9; family UBA5629; genus JAQUQM01. The sequence goes on from JAQUQM010000017.1 coordinate 4,219, forward strand.
ACATAGCGCATAAATATGATGTCACATTGAGCCTGGGAGATGGGATGAGGCCCGGGTGCCTTGCTGATGCTACCGACAGGCCTCAAATCCAGGAATTGATTACCCTTGGTGAGCTTGTGGAACGTGCCTGGAGAGCGGATGTACAGGTTATGGTAGAAGGCCCCGGACACCTGCCGCTCAACCATATCGCTACGAATATGCAAATCCAAAAAAGCATCTGCCGTGAAGCCCCGTTTTATGTATTGGGACCGCTCGTTACCGATATTGGGGCAGGCTACGATCATATTACGAGTGCCATAGGCGGAGCTATTGCAGGCGCATTCGGAGCGGATTTTTTGTGTTATGTGACTCCAACAGAACATCTTGCCCTTCCGGACGTCAAAGACGTTAAAGACGGCGTAATAGCATCACGCATTGCAGCGCATGCTGCGGATATTGTCAGGAGCGGTGGTAAGGCAGCGGACTGGGATAAACAGATGTCTATGGCCAGAAAAAATCTTGATTGGGAAAAACAGGCCGCACTATCTCTTGATCCGGAAAAAGCGCATAATATGCATGGTAAACATGCTGTGAAGGGGCGTGCCTGCAGCATGTGTGGTGATTATTGCGCCATGGATTTGGTTGAGAAATATCTGGGCATCACAGCGACTAAGTGTTAAAAGGAACGTTATGTCATTAGATGAAAGCGGAAATAATTTCGATTGGCACTGAGCTCCTTCTTGGTGAGATAACTGATACTAACGCCGCTTATCTGGCCAGTCAGTTACCGTTACTCGGAATAGATCTGCATTTCATCTCCACCGTCGGCGATAATAAACAAAGGCTCATCGAAACCCTGAATCACGCCTGGCAAAGGTCAGATATTATCATCACTACCGGAGGTTTGGGCCCAACCGAAGATGATATCACACGTGAAGCCATAGCCGAATTTTTCCACGAACCTATCACGATAGATCAATCGTTAGTTAGCCAATTCAAAGAGCTATTTAATAGCTTCAATATGGACATGCCTGAAAGTAATATCAAACAGGCTTCAGTCATCCCTTCGGTTTGTATCATCGCCAATCCCCGGGGCACGGCGCCGGGCTGGTGGGCGGAGAAAGACAATCACGTTATCATAGCCATGCCGGGGCCCCCTGGTGAGATGCAGCAGATGTGGTCTAATGTGGTGGCTCCGCAATTGCAGGATAAATACTGCCATGCCATTATTTATTCTAAAACGCTGAAAACATTCAGTTTAAGCGAGGCCAAGGTCGGCGAGCTAACCAGGGCATATTTGCTCGCCCAAAATCCCACCGTGGGTATTTATGCCAAGCCCGACGGGATTCACTTGCGTATTACAGCTAAAGCCGAGACGTTGAGCAACGCCCGTGAACTGGTAGAAAAAGCAGCAGTTGAAATTCACGGGATACTGGGAAATTACATCTGGGGATCGGATTCCGAAACTCTGGAAGGCATCATCGCAAACCTGCTGACTATCAATAGTATGAACCTCGCTGTTGCGGAAGCAGGAACCGGAGGTATACTGGCCAATACCATAACCAATATAGCGGAGAGTTCGAAATTTTTTAAGTATGGTACAGTGATTAACCGTGGCGATTTGAAGCGGGATTACGGTATAAATGACGCTATCATCAAGCAATACGGAGTTGTCAGTGAGGAAGTGGCCTGTATAATAGCATCGGCTGTTAGAGCCAAATGCGATACTTCTTTCGGAGTAGGCTTGATAGGTGTAATAGAATCCGATGATTCGAATAATAAACTGGGAACTATAGCAATAGGGATTGCCAATAATACCGGTAAACGCGGTTTTAAAAAAGTATATCCCGGCACCCGTATGCAGGTTAAACAGCGGGCAGCGATATCAGCCCTTTATGAACTTAAAAATATACTTACAGAGGAGACAAAATGCACCTGATAATAGATGGCTTCGGAAAAAATAAAAACATCCTGAAGGATGAGAAATTTATCTATGAACTTTTAAACTCATACCCGGCCAAAATCGGCATGACTAAAATTTCTGATCCGATGGTATTCAAATATTCAGGCGTAAAACCTCAGGATTGGGGCGTAACAGGACTTGTTTTTATCGCTGAAAGCCATATCAGCTTGCATACCTTTGTAGAACGTAATTTTATTAACATAGACGTATTTTCCTGCAAGGATTTCGATGCCGACAGGATTATCTCAGACCTCAAAGACAAATTCGAGCTTGTGAAATTAAGAAGCTGCCTGGTACGCAGGGAATGGGATCCTGCTGAACTGCACGACGGCGCGGAAATCTTGCAGTTAAATACTATCTGAGTGGCGGGAGAGACATGTTTTCACCGTCATGGAGCTTCGCCGGACTGACACCTCCGCATTCCGATTTGGTCAGTTCTAAAGTAGTTATTCTGCCTGTACCTTATGACGGCACGACCGAATGGCACAGCGGAACTCGTGAAGGTCCCCGATCGATCATTGAAGCATCTGTATATCTCGAATGGTATGATATCGAACTGGAGAGGGAGATATATGAGATCGGCATCCACACCTTGCCGGAATTGCAGCCGTCAATAAACTGCGCTTCCGATACTATTGAACGTGTCTACAAAGCTACAAAGGATTTGCTGGAAAAAGCAAAATTCGTGGTGACGCTGGGTGGAGAACATTCCATTACTGCCGGTACCGTACGTGCATTTAGCGAAACGTACAGCAATTTCTGTGTGTTACAGCTCGACGCTCACACAGACCTGCGCGATCAATACCAGGGCAGCAAATTCAGCCACGCCTGTGTCATGCGCCGTGTTATCGATATGTGTCCGATCGTCCAGGCCGGTGTCCGCAGCATGAGCCTGGAAGAAAAACAATTTATTGCATCCCGGGGGCTGCAGCCTTTCTTGCTGTCCGACTCCTCTCCGCACAGTGTACCTGTGAAAGAGATAGTGAATTCACTTTCAGACAATGTTTATATCTCCATAGACATGGATGTTTTTGATCCTTCGATCATGCCCGCCGTCGGCACACCCGAGCCGGGCGGACTTTTCTGGGACGAGTTGCTTAACTTATTGAAATCTGTATCTCAGAATAAAAATATAGTCGGTTTTGATATTGTTGAGCTCTGCCCGAACCAGGGCCCGGCGTCATGTCCTTTTACGGCTGCCAAACTTGCCTACAAGTTGATCGGCTACAGTTTTTACAATAAGTAACGCTGTTTTACAGTGTTTCAATCGTTGTGGTTTTCCCTAAAATCCCCTCTCAGGTAAATCAGGAGCAAATTAAATTGACATTACGTGTGCTGCTATATTATTATTTATCGGTTTAACGAGATATGCCCCCCAAACAAAAATCCCAGCCACCCCCACCAGGTATTAGCTTGGGTGAAACAGCCACCCGGTTTTTAGCCACTATATCCACGGAATCCAGAAATAAGGCGCAGGGCGAAGTGTTTAAATTCGTACGCTGGTACGGGGAGGAACGGCATATAGATACACTAACAGGTCCGGAAGTGGCCAATTATTCCGAGCAATACTACATTTCAACTACCACATCAACGGACAATCTAAGTTTCGTCAAGAAATTCCTCGCCTATGCTCAGAAGCAGGGCTTTGTCCCATCCAATCTCGCGGCACACATCAGGATAAAAAAATTATCCTCGAAAGGCGTGGCAGGCGGATCAGCCAGGGCTGAGGAACCGGTGCTTCTTACCGGGGGAGGATATACCGACCTGGTAGATCGGCTTGTGCTACTCAAGAGTGAGCGCCCCAAAATAGCTGAGGAAATTCGTAAAGCGGCTGCAGATAAGGATTTCAGGGAAAATGCTCCTCTGGAAGCTGCCCGTGAGAAACTAGGGCACCTGGAGGGGCAGATCAGAGAGCTTGAAGATACGCTAAAAAGAGCAAAGGTAGCTGAAGTAGCACAGGAAAGCAGCCTGAAAGCGTCCATCGGAGATATCGTTACCCTGGAAGACAAATCAACAGGGGACAAGGTCAAACTCACCCTTGTGGGAGCCAGGGAAGCGAATGTTAAGCAGGGGAAAATCTCCATTGTCTCCCCTATGGGTCAGGCAATGTTCAATAAGGAAGTAGGGGATGCAGTAAACGTAAACGCGCCGTCAGGCGTGATAAGTTACTCTATTCTGGATATCACGCGTGGATGAATAACTACTATTAATCGTTTTGTCAGAGTTAAACCGGGAAGACTTTAATTATTAATTAAGTTCAATTATAATAGTACGGTTGCGGTGGTACGGTGACGCCTTGATTGTTGTAACAGACAATCAACTCCTGAATCAAGTGTAGTAATTAAATATGCAAGTAAAAAATATAAGGAGGTACCATGGATTTTAACCTTACGGATGCGCAAAAGGCGCACAGAGACGAGGTCTTCAAAGTCTGTGCTGAACTGAATAAGAAAAAACCCAAGACCTGGGTTGGCTTTGAAAGTCAGTTCGACGATGAAGTAGGCTGGGAGTTTCACAAGCTTTGTGCCAAGGAATTTGCCAAGAGGGGCTGGCTGGCCCTGGGATGGCCCAAGGAATACGGCGGCAAGGGCGACATGATGGACAAAGTGCTTTTCCAGGAAGGGCGCGGCTATTATGACCTGCCCGGATCCGATATCTTCGGTGTGGCGATGCTCGCACCCACTTTGCTGGCGGCTGGGAGTGAAGAGCTGAAAAAGGAATTCCTGCCCAAAATCGCCAATGCCGAGTTAATGTTCTGCGAGCTCTGGAGCGAACCCAACGCAGGATCGGACCTTGCCGGATTGACTGCCACGGCCATCCGCAAGGGTGACGAATTCATAGTAAATGGCCAGAAAACCTGGAACACGGGCGCCCACTTTGCAGACTGGGCATTCGGTGTATATAAATCAGATCCCAATGGAAAAAAACATCATAACCTGACCTTCCTTCTCTGCGATATGAAGAGCCCCGGAGTAACAGTAAAATCCATTCCGTACATGAGTGGCACTCATGTTTACAACGAGGTCTATCTGGATGATGTAAAAATGTCTGCAAAATATATAGTCGGCCAGGAAAATGAGGGCTGGGCGGTAGTCAATGTGCTGGCCGGTTTTGAAAGGTCCAACCTTGACATGGTTTACGGGCTTGTCCGCGGTATTGAGGAACTGGTCGAGTTTTGCAACGAAACCAAGAAGAACGGCAAACCGTTATCCCAGGACCCCATCGTCCGCAACAGGATAGCAGACTTATCCTGCTCACTCGAAGCGGTGCGATGCCTTGCCTATCGTGTAGCGGACCAGCAGAACAGGAATGAAATGGGACTCATGGACGCCGCTGCCGTGAAAATCTTCGCCAGCGAATTGATGGAGAAATACAGCCATCTGGCATCCGATATACTCGGCCCTTACGGACAGGTTAAGAATTCACCCTGGGCCAAAATGGGTGGAACAGTTGAATATACTTACCAGGGCTGTTTCGTGCCTATTGTCTCCATGGGTACCAATGAAATCCAGCGCAATATCATCGCATGGTACGGCCTTGGCCTGCCCAGGATGAAATAATAGAGTAATTTGTAAATTATTAAGGAGGAAAAATGGATCTTAGGTTTACTGAACAACAGGAGATTTTAAAAAAGTCAGCAAGGGATTTCTTAACTAAAGAATGCCCCAAGGCAAAGGTCAGGGAACTTGAGCATGATGCCAAAGGGTACGATCCTGATTTATGGCAAAAAATGGCCGACCTGGGATGGCTGGGATTTAACATCCCAGAAGAATACGAAGGAATGGGCTATTCATTCGAAGATCTTACCGTGCATATGGAAGAGGTCGGGCGTAACATTCTCCCGGGCCCTTATATGAGCACCGTAGTTAACACTTTTGCCATTGTCGCAGCGGGAGCTGATGAGCTTAAAAAAGACCTGCTTCCCAAGATTTCTTATGGAAAATGCATTCTTACCCTGGCCTGGCTCGAAGAGAACGGCCAGTTTGATGCCTCCGGCATCACCTTGAAAGCAGCCCAGAAGGGCAGCGATTTTGTACTGAACGGCACAAAGGTATTTGTTGACGGCGCTCATATAGCCGACAATATGATCGTTGTAGCCAGGACCAAGGAAAGCGCCAAGGCGGAGGACGGTGTGACATTATTTGTGGTGGATGCTAAAGCAGCCGGCATAAAATCCACGGTTATTCCCACCATTGCCCATGATCACCTCTGTGAGGTCGTTTTCAAAGATGTTGCCGTTCCGGCAAAGAATGTTTTGGGCAAAGTGGACAAAGGCTGGGAAATACTTCAAATGATCATCCGCAAAGGCTCTATTCTGAAATCGGCCGAATCCCTTGGCGGTTTGCAATCAGTGGTTGAAATGACGGTTGCCTATTCCAAGGAACGCGTGCAATATGACAGGCCCATCGGCGCTTTCCAGGCGCTTCAGCACAAAATGTCCGATATGTGGATTGCTATGGGCACCAGCAAGTACCTGCTCTATGAAGCTGCCTGGATGGAGTCCAACGGCATACCGAATGCTAAAGAAGCATCCATGGCTAAAGCGTATATCAACGAAGCCTACAAACTGGTCGGCGCTCTTGGTGTTAAACTTCATGGCGGCATCGGCACAAGCTACGATCACGACGTACCCCTGTTTTTCCGCAGGGCCAAAGCTGCTGATACTGTCTACGGCAGCACTGATTATCATCGTGAGTTGGTTGCTCAGTTTATAGGTCTGAAATAACCTCCTTCACCAGTGATAGCACACATCCCCCGGATCTTCATCCGGGGGATGTCTTTATTCAATACCATTTAAATTGCTCTCAAGATGATATTATGTTATACTTTCCACCGGTTTTGATAATGGAATTCGCTCTCGCATCAGGAGGTTTATAAACTTTGGCAGAATCAGTTTCCGTAAAACAGCTTTTGGAAGCCGGCGCTCATTTCGGACACCAGACCGGGCACTGGCACCCTAAAATGAAAAACTACATCTTTACGCAGAGAAATGGCATTCATATCATTGATCTTGAACAAACCGTCACTCTGCTCAGTAAAGCTTGTGCTTTCGTCAGGGATTTGGTCAGCAATGGACAGACTATCCTGTTCGTCGGGACCAAAAAACAGGCCCAAGAAATCATAGAAGAAGAAGCCAAACGTTGCGGTATGTTCTATGTTAATCAACGCTGGCTGGGCGGAATGCTGACAAATTTCAATACCATTCAAGCCAGGATCGACTACCTGGTACGGCTGGAAGATAAAACCTCCAGGGGAGAGCTCGATTACCTGTCCAAGAAAGACAAAATGAAAATTGATAAAGAGATGGCCAAACTAAATAAGCTCATGGGCGGATTTAAAGAGATGACCGCTCTACCGGGCGCATTATTTATTATTGATCCGACAAAAGAAAGAATCGCCCTTAACGAAGCTCAGAAAGTTGGCGTGAAAATAGTTGCCACTGTCGACACAAACTGCAATCCTGACGGCATTGATTACATCATTCCGTCCAACGATGATGCTATCAAGGCTATTAAGGTGATCTGCTCATACATAGCAGATGCAGTGATTGAAGGCAAAATGCTCGCCGAATCAGAGATCAAGGAGGCTGCAGCTGCAGCTCCGGAATCTTCCGATGTGGTTGCCTCTTAAATATTAAAATATAACCGATACTATCCGTAGAGGGAAGCTTGTCTTGGTACCAAAGGAGGACCGAATTGCAAATCTCGACTGAAATGGTGAAAGAATTGCGGCAAAAAACCGGCGCGGGTGTTATTGACTGCAAAAACGCGCTTGTGGAAACCGAAGGAAACTTTGATAAGGCCTGTGATCTGATAACTCAGCGCGGCCTTGCCATCGCCAAGAAAAAATCCGAACGCGCCGCTGAACAGGGTGTGATAGAATGCTATGTACACACCGGTAATCATCTGGGAGTGATGGTGGAGGTTAACTGTGAAACAGATTTCGTTGCGCGCACCCAGGAGTTCAAGGAATTGGCGCACGACATAGCGCTCCAGATATCAGCCATGTCACCGCTATATATATCGGAAGATCAGATACCTGCCGATTCAAAGGATGACGTGCAGACGGTGTGCCTGTTACGACAACCTTTTATCAAAGATCCCGGCAAGACAATCCAGGATATAATCACAGAGACAATAGCCAAAACAGGTGAAAATATTAAAGTTCGCAGATTCGTCCGGTTTGAATTAGGCTATTAAAATTGTCGAAACCAAAGCTAAAATTTAAGCGCGTCCTGCTTAAACTCAGCGGCGAAGCCCTGATGGGTAATAAAAGCTTTGGTATTGACCCCAAGATACTTGATCTGATTGCCGGTCAAATAAAGAAGATTAACGATCAGGATATTGAAGTAGCTATCGTTGTGGGAGGTGGGAACTTCTGGAGAGGAGCTTCTGCAGAGGCCGCAGGTATGGACAGGGCAACAGCAGACTATGCAGGTATGCTGGCTACTATTATCAATGCGCTGGCGCTTCAGGACGCTCTTGAAAATCACAATATTGTCGCCAGAACATTATCCGCTATCACAATCTGGGCTATTGCAGAGCCTCATATAAGGAGGCGCGCTATCAGGCACCTCGAAAAGAAGCGTGTCGTGATTTTTGCCGGCGGCACCGGTAATCCATATATGACGACGGATACCGCGGCAGCTTTGAGGGCTATTGAAATCAGCGCTGACGTACTGCTTGTAGCGAAGAACAAGGTTGACGGTGTTTATGACTCCGACCCCAGGAAAAATCCGCGGGCTAAGAAATACCGGAGATTAACACATCAGGATGCCATGAATCTCGAATTGGAAGTCATGGATATTACCGCGTTCTCCCTGTGCAAGCAAAACAAGCTTCCCATAATTGTATTCGACCTTCAGGAGAAAAACAGCATACTAAGAGTCATTGAGGGTGAGGACATTGGCACTGTCGTCACAAATGAGGAAACGGAATGATTGAAAAAATACTCAAAAATGCTGACCTTAAAATGAAAAAAACTGTGGAGGCCCTGAGCAAAGAATTGGCCGGTATACGAACCGGTCGTGCTTCACCTGCTCTGGTTGAGCACATTAAAGTCGATTATTACGATACAGTTACGCCCATCATTCAACTGGCTTCCATATCAGTTCCAGATCCCCGGACGATCATGATCCAGCCCTGGGACCGAAACATTATACAGAGTATTGAAAAGGCATTGCTTAAATCCGAGCTTGGCTTAAATCCCAATAGTGACGGCAATGCAATACGTATCTCCATTCCTACATTGACCGAGGAAAGGCGTAAAGAGTTAATCAAGGTTGTACACAAGCGCCTGGAAGAAAGTCGCATCAGCATCCGCAACATTCGCAGGGAAACGATTGATGAATTAAAGCAGTCCGAGAAGAATAAGGAAATATCCCAGGATCAAGATATCCGTGCAACCGAACAACTTCAAAAACTCACCGATAGCTATATTGATGCAGTCAACCACGTAGGCAAAGAAAAAGAAGCTGAAATCTTAGAAGTCTGATCAGCAGGTTTTACCGCCGCGTGAGGGGAAAAATAAGCCTTTTACCGTTTACTTAGTTTGCATTACGGCATCGGGTATTTATTATTGGAAATCCGTTTTTTGGGAAACTTGGTAAGCTAATGGTAATAAGAAGGATAATAACAGGCGTATCGGTTGCCGTTGTAGTTGCCCTTTTAATCTGGTTGGGCGATCCGTGGTTCACAGCTGCGGCCTGTCTGATTTCATGCATAGCCACTTTCGAGTTTTACCGGATGGTAAAGACAGATCATACACAGCCGCTAACATATCTGGGGCTCGTTTTCTCCATCCTGTTTGTCCTCAATGCTCACAGTCCTTATAGCATTACGTGTCCCCTGTTATTCGTATTGATCACAGTCGTCCCGCTGCTGTGGATGCTATTCAGACCCAATAAGGAAAATGCCTTCGCAGACTGGGGATGGACTGTGGCGGGGATTCTGTATATTGGCTGGATGCTATCTTTTTATGTACTTATCCGGTCTCTGGACAATGGAATGTGGTGGGTTTACCTGGTCGTTGCCTGCACTGCACTGAGTGATGTTTTTGCCTATGCAGTCGGCAGCACTATAGGGAAACATGCTCTTGCATCTTCAATTAGCCCGGGCAAAACATGGGAGGGCTCGGCAGGTGGGCTGGCTGCATCGATTATATTCGCTTTAATCCTGGGCACCTGGTTCCAATTACCTTTAAACCTGTGGCAGCTGGTAATGGCCGGGCTGATTATTGGTTTTTTTTCACTGTTAGGGGACCTGGTTGAGTCTCTTCTCAAGCGGAATATGCACACTAAAGATGCCGGACGGCTGCTACCGGGACACGGGGGTATCCTGGACAGGATAGACAGCCACCTGCTGATAGCTCCGGTGGCCTATTACTTGATTTTACTGGTAAATAATCAGGGTTGGCTTCCCAGCTGAGTCTTAACTTTTCCACCGCATATCCCGACGGCAGAACCGCAACAACTCGAAAGCCAACCCCGATGCTTTCAATAAATCGGTGCTATGTTAATTAAAGCTGAATATTGCCTTTCTTCAGTGTCTCGGTCGGCATAAACCAGCTAATTCCCATTTGCTTGGAGATTTCCTCGCATCTCTGGGCTACCTTGTCCCAGCCCATCCCTTTACAAAGCGCGAACGGGCCGAAAATTCCGCCTCCTCCGTTTACCATTGCGAGGTCGATTTCAGCAGCGCTTTTAGCTACACCGGCTTCGAGAAGTTTTGTACCTTCGTTTACCTGCAGGCACATAATATTCATGGGATCGAAATTAGGATCAGCCTTGCTGAGGTCGATCGTTGGTCTGGCTCCGCCGGGCCATTCAAAAAGGCCTTTTCCTACTTTTTTACCCAGCTGTCCATCTGCATTCTTCTTCTCCAGCCAGGCCTTGGGTTTGAATTCCGGTGACAATACCTCGGCGAAATATTTCATACTGTGCATCATAATGTCAAGACCGGCAAAATCCATGGTCTCATAAGGTCCCATGGGCGCGCCGATTGATCTGACCTTGGCATCCGCAGCTTCAGGATTTACCATCCCTTTTTCAAGTAAGGTTGCCAGATAAAGGCCGGCGGGAGCGCCAAGCCTGTTATAAATGAAGCCTGGAGTGTCTTTTTCAACCCTGATCGCTACCATGGCACCCCTGAAGTTCTTCCAGCCTTTAACGAGATCGGCGGTAACATTCATTGTTTCATCGGATGTCTTGTCACCGCGAATGACTTCGACGAGAAGCATCATCGCAACAGGATTAAAGAAGTGCAGGCCTACTACTTTATCCGGCCTTTTGGTGGCGGAGGCGATTTTGGTTATGCTCATATTGGAAGTGTTGGAAGCAAGAATCGCATGCTGGGGCGCGAATTCATCGCACTCTTTAAATATCTTCTGCTTGAGATCCAGAATCTCGGGCGCTGCTTCGATCATGAAATCAGCATCTTTAACAGCGTCCTTCAGAACGGTGAATCCGGCCAGACTGCCCATGATCTTGTCCATAGCTTCCTGGGTCATCTTCTGCTTGGACACCTGCTTGGCCAGGCTGTCCTTGATTTTACCCATGCCCCTATCCACGAATTCCTGCTTGATATCGTACATGTTTACTTTGTAACCTGCCATGGCTGCAACTTCTGCTATGCCATGCCCCATATCGCCTGAGCCGACTACAACAATCTTTTTAATGTCTTCGACTTTCATAGAATTGTTCCCTCCTGTTTTATTTTATTTCAATTCCCCTGTTAGCTTTATCTTGTGTACTCTGTAAAAAGTACTAAATATCGATCTTGCCTTCTTTAAGCATTTTTGTAGGCAGGTACCAGTTGATACCTGTTTTCTTGGCCAGGGCTTCACAACGCTCGGCTACCTTATCCCAACCCATACCTTTGCCCAGAGCAAACGGGCCGAATTGACGGCCGCCACCGTGCACCATCGCCAGGTCGATCTCGGCAGCGCTTTTAGCCACTCCGGCCTCGAGAAGCTTGGTTCCTTCATTAACCTGAATACAGGTCAGGTCCATGGGATCGAAATTGGGATCGGCTTTGCTCATATCGATTGTGGGTCTGGCACCACCAGGCCACTCAAAAATGCCTTTGCCCGTCTTTTTGCCCAGTTCACCTGCTTCATTTTTCTTGAGCAGCCACGATCTGGGAGCAAAATCGGGCGCCAGAGTGCTGGCATAGTATTTGGCGCCATTGAAAGAGATGTCCAGTCCGGAAAAGTCCATCGTTTCATAAGGTCCCATAGGCGCGCCGAAGCTCCTGATCTTGGCATCAACCGCCTCCGGATTGACCAGCCCTTTGTCCAGTAGATAGGAAAGATACATGCCGGTAGGCGCTCCCAGCCTGTTGAAAATGAAACCCGGTGTGTCTTTGTGGACCCGTACGGGTACCATCTTGCCCCTGAAATTGGTCAGGGAAAGGGCCAGATCGGTGCTTACATCCATTGTTTCCTCGGATGTCTTGTCGCCCTTGATCACCTCTACAAGAAGCATCATGGCAACAGGATTAAAGAAGTGCAGGCCGACCACTTTATCCGGCCTTTTAGTAGCTTCCGCCATTTTGGTAATGCTCATGGTCGAAGTATTGGAAGCCAGTATTGCATGTTTGGGAGCAAATTCGTCGCATTCCTTGAATATCTTTTGCTTAAGATCCATGATCTCCGGCGCAGCTTCGATCATATAGTCAATATCTTTAACAGCGTCTTTTAAAACAGTGAAACCGGCAATATTGGACATGGTTTTATCCATATCCGCCTGTGACATCTTCTGCTTGGATACCTGCTTGCCAAGGCTGTCTTTTATTTTCCCGATACCTTTGTCCACAAATTCCTGTTTAATATCGTACATATTTATTTTGTAGCCAGCCATGGCTGCTACTTCGGCAATACCGTGACCCATGTCGCCGGAGCCTACGATAGCAATCTTTTTAATATCTCCTACCTTCATATATCCTTCTCCTCGCTTATTTTTATATTATTCGCCGATGAATTTTGCTTCACGTTTCTGCATGAAAGCAGTCATGCCTTCCATAGCATCCTTGGAACTGCTGACAATCTGTGAACCGGCAAGCTCGATCTCAATGCCTGCAGCCATATTCGTATCCTGGCCCAGTACCACAGCGTTCAGAATAGCCTTTAAAGCCAGTGGTGCGCGTTTGCTAAGAGCAACCGCATATTCTTTGGCATCTTTGAGCACTTCATTGGGCTGGGATACTTTATTAATCAGACCCCAATCCAAAGCCTCTTTCGCATTGATCCTTTTCCCCATCAACGCAATTTCAAGAGCCCTGGTGCGGCCGATAAGCCGGGGCAGCCTCTGTGTACCGCCCCATCCGGGGATGATGCCGAGGTTGATTTCCGGCAGGCCAAGTACAGCCTTCGGCTCATCCACCATAACCCTGAAATGGCATGCGAGCGCAAGTTCCAGTCCTCCACCGAGTGCAAAGCCGTTAATAGCAGCTACCACGGGTTTAGATGACCTCTCGATCCTGTTATATACAATGTGGCCGTATCTGGGCATCCATACACTCATGGCATCTCCGAAGCTGGAAACATCAAAACCTGCTGAAAAGGCCTTCTCTCCGGCGCCTGTTATGATGATGGCGCGGACAGATTTGTCATTTTCCAGTTCGGTGAATGCTTTACCGAGATTATCGATTGCCGGGTAATTAAACGGATGAACTGGTGGGCGATTAAGAGTTATGATTCCTACTGCCTCTTCCCTCTCCAGAATCAGAGTATCGTAAGCCATGATACCTCCTTGATTGTTAAATTTCGCGCTACATTATAACTTAAATTGCCAATTATTGCTCGTAACGGGCAACGTGAATCCAAGCGTTGTTTCCGTGAATAGTTTCAGGTCTTATCGTTCAATATCAACTATGGTGGTTTTTGATTGGAAGTCCGGAAGCAGAGCTTTTAGCTGCATCCCCGCCGCCAATTCCAGCTTGTTCATTACCTCGATGAGATTATTAACGGCGCACATATTGGTGCTCGGCCTCCACCATGAACACGCTTCCTCGTCACACAGGCACGTTTCCTTTTTAACAAAGCCATCGGCTTCGAGCGTTTTACTGTTGAATTTCATGGGGCAATTCAAAATTTTCTGCTTTGGCATTCCGGTACCTCCCTATTTAATTAGTCTGCCGGTAATTAACCCATCAAGTAAAATTTTCAGTTATCCATGCTCTCAATACGCATAACACAAACTTGAAGATTAATCATAGAATATTGAAGGAGATCGCAACTCAATAATTATACACAAGGCGGAGATAAAGTAAAGTACGTATTGCATTGTGTTTTAACTGTGTCTATAATATCAGCGAATTCAGCTTCGCTATAATATGGAGGAGGTATACAATGGCTGATTGTTCTTATCACCCCGGTAAAGATGCAGTTGGAGCATGTGTGAGCTGCGGCAAAATGGTTTGCCTTGCTTGTCGAACTGAACTCCAGGAAAAAGTATATTGCCAGCCCTGTGCAAATAAACTATTTGTGGCAAAAACGGAAGCTCAGCCAGCCAAGGTTGAAACGGCTCCCGTGCAAACCGGTGTAAGCGGAGCATGGTGGCTGCTTGTAATACTGCCCTTTTTCTTTGGCGGCTGGTCATGGATCGGCGGTTTAATCGCCTGGGCCGCCACTAAAAGCAGGGACCCCAAGAAAGCACACTCTATGCTGATCTGGGGCATAGTGCTTTCCGTAATTTCAGTCGTAATAACTATAATCTTCATTGCTCTCTTGACCCTGGGCTATCTGTCAATTGAAGGCATGGAATTTGAATAGCTGAAAACAGGCTTTTTTCATCATAAGTGGACTTGAATTATTGAGTTAACCCCGGCCACCGGGGCACAACCCGGGGTGTGGCCGGGGTAAGCTTTTTATATTGCTTATTCACTGTCACGAAATTGCAGCAATAGCTCTTCAGATTCATTTGATGTAACATTATAAATACATTTTTCTCATGGAACATACAGTACAGAAACTGGTAATCCTGGGCTCCACCGGCTCCATTGGACGGCAAACCCTGGATATCGTTCGAGCGTTCCCCAACGATTTTCAGATCGTCGGGCTTGCCTGTGGCGACAACATCAGCCAATTCCAGAAGCAGTTGCTCGAGTTCAAACCAAGGCTCGCGTTCGCCAACTCTCCCGGGCCATTAACGGGACAGGCGCAATTTTCAACGATGGAGGACATGGCTTCTTCTGATGACGTCGATCTAGTCATTATTGCCACTACAGGCCGCGCAGGACTGGGCCCGGCTCTATCAGCTCTGAAAGCAGGTAAATCGATAGCGCTTGCCAATAAGGAAATCCTCGTTATGGCAGGCGAACTGATAACTGAACTGGCGAGAAAGGCCGACGCCCGTATTCTGCCCATTGACAGCGAACATAATGCCATCTGGCAGTGCCTGCGGGGAGAAGACTCTACAGTTTCCAGGCTCCTGCTGACTGCTTCCGGTGGACCTTTCTACGATATACCGCATGAGGATTTAATAAACACCACTGCTGAAGATGCCCTTAACCATCCCACCTGGAAAATGGGGAAGAAGGTAACTATTGATTCGGCTACTCTGTTGAATAAAGGCCTGGAGGCCATCGAAGCACACTGGCTTTTCGGTATCCCATACCCTAAAATTGAGATAGTGATACACAGGCAAAGCATAGTGCATTCCATGATCGAGTTCGAAGACGGCTCGCTTAAAGCACAGATGAGCATACCGGATATGCATCTACCCATACAATATGCGCTGTTCTATCCGCAGAGACTGAAAAATGCAGGCATTGCCCGCCTGACATTTGACGAGATGAGAACATTCACATTCGAACCGGTCAATTACGCGCAGTTCCCCTGCCTTAAACTGGCGCTGGAGGCAGGCAGAAAAGGCGGCACATACCCCGCCGCGCTCTGCGGTGCGGATGAAATTGCTGTGGAGCTATTTTTGAAGAATCAAATCAGCTTCCTTGATATAGAGAGAGTAATCGAAAAAACCCTGAGCCTGCACCAAAATAAAGCCAGGCCCCGGCTGGAAGATATAATCGAGGCCGACAAATGGGCCCGTAAGACAGCCGCAGGTGCAGCCAGGAAGGAAATTAAATGTCAATCTTAGTAACCATAGTTGTTTTTATTGCCGTGCTTATTCTGCTCGTACTGACGCACGAGTTCGGACATTTCGCCGCGGCAAAACTATCCAAGGTCAAAGTCGAGGAATTCGGTATCGGCTTCCCGCCCAGGATCTTCGGTATCAAGCGTGGCGATACAATGTACTCCATCAACGCCATACCCTTCGGGGGTTTCACCAAACTACTGGGGGAAGAGGATCCCTCCATGCCCGGCAGCCTGGCCAGCAAGAGTATTCCCGTCAGGGTATTCGTCCTCAGTGCGGGTTCCCTGCTAAATTTGCTATTACCCATTATTCTATTCAGCATCAGTTTTATGATCCCGCACACTATGGTACTGGAAAATGTGATGATCAAGGATGTTGCGGCGGCTTCTCCGGCACAGTTGGCAGGGATCGAAACAGGCGACAGGATACTGGAAATCGATTCGCACCAGGTCAAGAACCGCTCAGAAGTGAGCTATTTTATTCAGCTTAACCTGGGCAACGAGATAACCATGAAACTGCAAAAGCCTGATTCTACAGAAAAAACAGTACTGGTTAAACCAAGATGGAACCCCCCTCAAGGACAGGGCGCCACAGGTGTGATGCTGGATTCGGTGGTAACTTCGACGGTTACTGAATCCATGCCATTCTGGCAGGCCGTACCTGCCAGTGTAATACATAGCTGGGAGATACTGATACTGTTTAAAAACGAGGTAACAAGCTGGTTCATCAGAGGTATTGCTCCCCAACTGGCCGGGCCCGTGGCGCTGGCACAGATTACGGGAGAAGTAGTTAAGGCCGGCATCAGCCCGCTCCTAGAATTTACAGCTTTGATCAGCATCAACCTGGGACTGTTCAACCTTCTTCCCTTCCCGGGACTGGATGGAGGCCGCCTGGTCTTCGTTTTCCTGGAATGGGCCAGGAGGGGGAAGAAGATTTCACCCAAAAAAGAGGGGCTTGTACATTTGATCGGTTTCCTGGCTTTAATGGTATTGATACTGGTAATAAGCTATTTCGATGTTGCGCGTATCATCCAGGGGGAAAGCTTGCTGCCTTGATCAAACGGCGTGTTTCCAGGCCCGTCCGTATCGGCACGGTCACAGTCGGCGGAGACGCCCCGGTATCCGTGCAGTCCATGACCAAAACAGACACGCGAAATATTAAGGCCACCGTCGACCAGATAAAAGAGCTTACCGACTGCGGCTGCGAGATCATCAGGGTAGCCATCCCCGATTTGGAAGCGGCGGACGCCATCCAATCCATTAAGAAAGGCATCTCCATACCGCTTATCGCTGATATCCACTTCGACCACCGCCTGGCGCTGCAAGCGCTGAAAAAGGGCGCGGATGGCTTGAGGCTGAACCCGGGCAATATCCGTGACAAAGAACATATCAAAAAGGTTGTGCTGGCAGCCAAAACCAGACAAATCCCTATCAGGATCGGTGTAAATTTCGGCAGCCTGCCCCCGGGTGCTTCTTCAGAGTTACCGATTACCGAGCACATGGTAAATATTGCCATGGAACAGGTAAAGCTGCTGGAAAGCCTGGATTTCGACCTGATCAAGATCGCCCTTAAAGCCTTCGATGTGCCCACCACCATCGAAGCATACCGCTTGATTGCTGACAGGATGCCTTATCCGCTGCACCTCGGCATCACCGAATCGGGGCTGCCGCAGACCGGCATTATCCGCAGCGCAGTGGGAATCGGCATACTTCTGCACGACGGAATCGGCGATACACTCCGAGTATCTTTGAGCGCGCATCCCAGGGAAGAGGTCGCGGCAGGCTTCGAGATATTGAAGTCGCTGAATATCAGGGAGCACGGCCCGGTGCTGGTAAGCTGTCCTTCCTGCGGCCGTACCGAAGCAGATATAATCGCACTGGCAGAGACGGTGAGCGCGTACTTAAGAAGGGTTAAGAAGCCGATCAAGGTGGCGGTCATGGGCTGTGTGGTCAACGGCCCGGGAGAAGCAAGGGACGCCGATGTGGGCATAGCCTGCGGGAAGGGAAGAGGTGTCCTGTTTAAGAAGGGTGAGGTGGTACGCACTGTGGAGGAGCATGAATTCCTGGAGGCCATAATTCGGGAAATCCAGGACATCATGGATTCCGCATAAGGTAAATCCGGATTCTGCTCTCATTGACGCGCCGATACTTTTATTTCCACGTGAAAATATTCTAAAATACGTTGATATTTTAATTTCGTAAGGAAAGTAATATGCGATTTTCCAGATTATTGGGCCGGACATTAAAAGAGGTTCCCGCCGATGCGGACTGCGCCAGCCATCAGTATTTGGTCAGGGCAGGCATGATCCAGCAGGTGGCAGCCGGAGTTTATTCCTACATGCCGATGGGTTGGCGTGTTTTACAGAAGATTGAACAGATAATCCGCGAGGAGATGGATAAGGCGGGCGGGCAGGAGCTGATGATGCCCTCGCTGCAGCCGCTCGAGCTCTGGGAAAAATCGGGTAGATTGCCTTCCTTCGATAAGACCCTCTTCGTGCTGACCGACAGGAAAGACCACAAGCTGGCCGTCGGCCCCACGCATGAAGAGGTGATAACCGACCTGGTAAGCCGCACCGTGCAGAGCTACCGTGACCTGCCTCAGATGCCCTACCAGATTCAGAACAAGTTCAGGGACGAGCCCCGGCCCCGTGGCGGCCTACTGCGCGTACGCGAATTTTTCATGAAAGACCTTTACAGCTTCGATGTCGATGAGGACGGCCTGAATGAAAGTTACGCGAAAATGGTGCAGGCTTATAAGAATGTATATGCCAGGTGCGGCCTGCCCGCAGTGATGGTTGAAGCCGACAGTGGCGCCATCGGCGGCAAGGCTTCCCATGAATTTATGCTGCTGACCGAGAGCGGCGAGGACGAGATCATCTACTGTTCCAAATGCGACTACGCCGCCAACACCGAAAAAGCTGTCAGCGTTAAAAAAGGCGCAACGGCAGCTGATCCCCTTCCGGTTGAGGAAGTCTCCACGCCCGGAATAACCAGCATAGACGACCTGGCAGCCTTTCTCAAAGTCAGGGCCGACCAGACATTAAAAGCTGTATTTTACGCCGCCGATGGCGAGATCGTTTTCGTCGTCATCAGGGGCGACCTGGGCGTGAACGAGACCAAGCTGAAAAACCTGCTGAAGTGCATCGATCTGCACATGGGCACGGAGGCCGAGGTCAAGGCAGCCGGCCTGGTTGCGGGCTACGCTTCACCCATGAGCATCAAGGGAATTAAAGTCGTTGCAGACGATTCCATCAAGCTGGGGAGCAATTTTATTGCCGGCGCCAACAAGCCGGATACCCACCTGAGGAATGTAAACTACCCGCGCGATTTCAAGGTCGATGTCATGGCCGATATAGCCGTTACACGGGCGGGAGACACCTGTCCCAGGTGCAACGGCGAATTACTCTCACGCAAAGGCATCGAAGTGGGGCATGTTTTCAAATTAGGCACATTTCTCAGCGAGAGGTTTAACGCATATTTCCTCGATAAAGACGGAGTCACCAAGCCTATTATCATGGGCACCTACGGGATCGGGCTGGGACGGTTACTGGCTGCCGCCATCGAACAAAACCATGACGATAAGGGGATCATCTGGCCGCTGCCCATAGCTCCTTACCATGTTTACCTGTGCCCCCTGAAAACGGATGATAAGAATGTTACCCAGGCCGCAGAAAAGATATACGAAGACTTAACCCGGGCAGGCATAGAAGTGCTCTTTGACGACCGTGATGAATCCCCGGGCGTTAAATTCAACGACGCCGACCTCATAGGCATACCGCTGCGCATTGTTGTCAGCCCGCGCACGCTCAAGGACAACGCGGTCGAGGTAAAATGGCGTAAGGATAAGCAGGCCTGGACGCTACCGCTCACAGGGTTAACCGAAGCAGTCAAGAATGTTGTATGTACTGGCGGTACCTGTTGAGCGCGCCCAGGCTCCTGATGGTAATGGCCGCCGAGGGGAATACCGGAACGGAATGGTTCTCCAGATAGGCAACCAGGTCTCCTTCCAGCCTTAGCATATGGGGCGGCCAGGCCGCCAGAGGTTTCCCTTGCTCCACAGCCCTGAGAAAGGCCGGGCAGAATGCAGGCGGATCGAGGGGGAACATCAGTGGTGGAAGCTGAAGGGCCACACAGTCCACGTTCTCATCCTGCAGCATGGCGTCTATAAACAGCTCGTGATTGTTGGTAAAGCCATGGAACGTATAGATCAGGCCGAAATCATAGGGATTAAGTTTAATATCCCAGGGAGGGAAGCTCGGCCTGAGTTTCTCATAGCTGGCCGGACCCAGCTTTGCCAGCTCGAAACCGTTCTGCGTGCAGAGGTCGGTAGCGAGCACCGCTTCACCGCCCGGGAAGGTAGCGATGGCAATCCTGTTGCCTGGCAGCGGAGGCAGGGAGGAAAAGGCTTTTGCCAGGTAAAGGAAA
Source organism: Dehalococcoidia bacterium (assembly GCA_028716085.1). Lineage (GTDB taxonomy): Bacteria > Chloroflexota > Dehalococcoidia > GIF9 > UBA5629 > JAQUQM01. Next base: position 24,677 of record JAQUQM010000017.1, read on the forward strand.
TCATCCAGCGTATCGGCACGGATGGCGCCCGCCTGTTTAACCGCTGCGTCGAAGACGGCATCGCTGCCCCTTACCAGTGAGCCGGTGTGCGACATGGCAGCCCTGGCGCCTGCCTCGGTACGCCCCCCTTTGAGAATTACTACCGGCTTATACCGGGTGGTTTCCTTAAGCAGGCTGAAGAACCTGCGCCCGTCTCCTTTAATGGCCTCGAGATGAATGCAGATTACTCCGGTCAGGGGGTCCCGGGAGAGGTATTCGAGCGCGTCCACCTCGTTCACGTCCATCTTATTACCCAGGTCGATAAGTCTGCTGATGCCCAGGTGGAAATCGGAAAGTATCCAGCTGAACCTCGGCTCGTACATACCGGACTGAAAGATAAAGGAGACCTTGCCTGTGGGTAGTTTATTCATAGGGAAGAAGCTGATGGCCAGGCCGTTGTGGCTGTTTATCGGGCTTAAGGCGTTAGGGCCGATAGCCCTGATACCGTGAGCTTTTAACAATACAGCCATCTCATCCTGGATTATCTTGCCCTCTTCCCCGGTCTCGGAAAAGCCTCCGGTGACCACGACTACTCCACCTACCTTTGCCTTAACCAGGTCGCGCACTACGTTGAGCACGTTCAGCGCAGGGACGGAAACGACTACCAGATCGATATTTTCGTTTATCTCGCTGACTGCGCCGTAAGCCCTGATGCCGACTACATCCTCCACCCTGGGATTGACAGGGTAAATCTTCCCCTTATAGCCCAGCGTTACCAGGTTGTTGACGAGGTGATAATTGGGCGAGAAGGGATTGCGCGTGGCGCCCACGATGGCAACGCTCTCCGCGTTTAAAAAGCGGTGCAGAAAATGGTCCTGCAACATACAGTTATCAACCGGTAAACGCAAAATGAGACGGACGGCCGCGGGCTAAGACCTTAACCCGGCGCCGAAATCTGCGGCAAGCTTCTCAACGATCTTTTGTTGTACTGCTTCAACTTCCTCGTCGGTCAGAGTATGGTCCTCAGCCTGATACGTAATCCTGAAGGCCAATGATTTCTTTCCGGCGGGTATTTGCTCGCCTGCGTATAGATCGAAAAGCCTGACGCCCACCACCAGAGGAAAGCCGCTTATAATGCCGGCAACCTTTTCATATGTTACCTGAATATCTATCAATAATGCTATGTCTCTTTCTGTGCTGGGGAATTTGGTCACAGCTTTAAATATCAACTGCTTTCCGCCGCAGAGCGCCTTGAGCTTATCCATGTCGATCTCAAAGAGAAATGCCGGGCTCTGGATATCGAAGCCGGCACGGACCCTGGGATGTACCTCGCCGATGACTCCCAGCTTCTCGCCATCCACTATAATATGGGCGCATTTGCCCGGGCTTATCGTAACATCCTCGCCGGCCTGAAACACGGCCTGCAGTCCCATGCGGGACAGCAGCGCCTCCACGGCTCCCTTGGCCGAGTAAAAATCGGCCATTTCCGCTTTACCTGCCCAGTATGCATCAGGGGCCACGCTGTCGATCAAACCACAGAGCATTTCATTCTCCAGCGGCAGGTCCTTCGCCCTCGGAATAAATACTTTGCCCATCTCAAACAGCCTGATATTTTCTTCCCGGTTGCGCTGGTTACGTGCCAGTACCGTCAATACCCCAAAACGAAGGCTGGTCCGCAGGAACTCCAGGTCGCGGCTCATGGGATTGGCCATGGCCAGCGGCTGTGGCCCGGTTAAATTCAGGTCGGGCGACAGCTTATTTAAAGTTTCCAGGTTGGTTAAGGGATAGGTTATGACCTCCTGAAAACCACAGGCAACAAGTATATCCCGCACTTCCTGCCTGAAGGTCACCATGGATGCGCCTTCACCACCGGGGAGGCTGGAGCTCAGCGTGGTAGTGGGTATGTTATCGTAGCCCACTACCCGGGCTACCTCTTCAACCAGGTCGGCAGTACAGGCGATATCATTGCGCCACCAGGGTATCTCCACCAGGATTTTGCCCGTTGCAGCATCCGGGTTGCATTTTAAGCCGAGCGATTCCAGGTATTTACGGATTTCATCGTTCTTAATATCCATGCCCAGCAGCCTGGCCGTATCGCTGGAAGAAATGGCCACCGGCTTCTTTTCCGTTTTACCGGGATAAACATCGATCAATCCTTTGGCTACGCTTCCTCCGCCCAGGTCAGCCATTAGCTGCGTTGCACGTTTCAGGGCTATCAGAGCCAGCTCGGGATTCAAACCTTTTTCAAACCTGGTTGAAGCCTCGCTGCTCAACTTGAGGTTCAGGCTGCCTTTATGGATCACCGCCTGGTTGAAATTGGCCGATTCGAGCAGGATCACGGTTGTGCCGGGAGTTACCTCCGAGCTCAGCCCGCCCATAATGCCTGCTACTGCGACCGCCCTTTCCGCATCGGCAATCATCAAATGGTCGCTGCTGAATTTGCGTTCCACCTGGTCGAGGGTATACATTACCTCGCCTTCCGCCGCACGGCGCACAATGATCTTTTTCCCCCTGATTTCCCTGTAGTCGAAGGCATGCAACGGCTGGCCGAACTCGAGCATTACGTAGTTGGTGACATCAACGATATTACTGATGGGCCTCATACCGCATGCCAGGAGCCGGTCCTGCATCCACTTTGGCGAAGGGCCGATCTTGATGCCGTCGATAACGGAAGCACAGTACCTGGGACACAGGTCGGGAGCTTTTATTTCCACCGCTGCATAGGAGCCGATCTCCTTGCCGGATTCCTTATAGCTGAGGTCGGGCAGGCGGAACTCTTTGCCGGTGATGGCGGCAACCTCGCGCGCAATGCCCATGATAGAAAGGCAATCCGCCCTGTTGGGCGTGATATCGATATCGAATATTATGTCAGCCAGGTAATCCGACAATGCCTTGCCCACTTCCAGGTCGGGAGGCAGTACAAGTATGCCTTCGTGGTTATCGGAGATACCCAGTTCCTTCTCGGAGCAGACCATGCCCTCCGAAGCCACACCGCGGATTTTCGCCGGCTTGAGCTCGGTCAACTGGCCCGTATGCCCGTCCAGCAGTTTAGCTCCAACTGCGGCAAAGGCTATTTTGTCGCCTACGGCCAGGTTGGGGGCGCCGCAGACCACTGTCATCTGCTTCTGTCCCAGGTCGACCGTGGCCAGCCTGAGCCTGTCGGCGTTGGGATGCGGGTTGACCGCCGTAATCTGTCCCACAACCACATTGTCCCAGGAGCCACCGATCACCTTGATATCGGATACTTCCAGGCCTGCCAGCGTCAGTTTATAGGCCAGCTCCCGGTAGGGGATGTCTATATCGACGTAATCCTTAAGCCATTTAAGCGGAGCTTTCATGCATCACCTTAATTCAAAACTGCCTTAAAAAGCGCAGGTCGTTGCCGTAAAAAAGGCGGATATCGTCAATCCCGTATTTAAGAATGGGTATGCGTTCCACGCCCATGCCGAAGGCAAAACCGGAGTATACTTCCGGATCGATGCCACACCCTCGCAGCACTTCGGGATGCACCATACCGGCGCCCAGTATCTCAATCCAGCCGCTGTTGCCGCACAGGCGGCAGCCTTTTCCGCCGCACATAAAGCAGTCGATGGCAATCTCCACTCCCGGCTCCACAAAGGGGAAATAATCGCAGCGGAAACGGCATTTGCGGTCCTTGCCGAAAAGGCGTCGCGCGAATTCGAAAAGCGTGCCCTTAAGGTCGGCAAGCGTAATATTTTTATCCACGGCCAGCCCTTCAACCTGGCTGAACATCCATTCGTGCGTGGCATCCGTCGCCTCGTACCTGTACACCCTGCCCGGGGCGATGACGCGGATAGGAGGCCTGGTATGCTCCATGACACGTATCTGCACCGGCGACGTATGGGTACGCATGAGCATAGGCCGTGTCCCGCTTTCGGTTACGTAATCAACCCAGAGCGTGGCAAAGCCGTCCCTGGCGGGATGCTCGGCGGGCATGTTGAGGGCTTCGAAATTGTAGTATTCCCACTCCACCTCCGGACCCTCGGCTATCTGGAAGCCCATGCTGACAAAAATATCGCAGATTTCTTTGGTGGCCCTGGTGGTGGGATGCAGGCGTCCCAGATGATACGGCCGGCCGGGCAGGCTGATATCGATGCTCTCTTTTTGCAGGGAAAGGTTGACGGAGCGGTCGAGCTCATCTTTCTTCTGCGCCAGCGACTGCTCAAGCTGATTTTTAACCTGGTTGGCCCTGGCGCCCACGTCGCGGCGTTCATCCACCGGCAATGCGGCAAGGGAACGTAAGATGTTGATTAATTTGCTTTTCCTGCCCAGGTAACGGACACGCCATGCTTCCAGATCAGCTAATCGGGTTACCTTCTGCAAATCGGCATGTGCCGACGAAGCAACTTCATCAACTTGACTTAACATCGCATATTATCGGAAAGGGAATCAGCTCTTAAGTTTTTCGGCCGCCAGTGCGATCAGGCTGGAGAATTTCGCGGGGTCTTTGACGGCTACATCCGCAA
>JAQUQM010000018.1 GCA_028716085.1 Dehalococcoidia bacterium
GTATGTACCGGTGAAGGGCTCAGTGGCGTCGAGCCGGCACAGCTCTTCGTCAGTTCGCCAACGGTATTCATCCGGCGCGTCTTCCATACACCTCGCGCGTAATCTTACCTGCCTGCCGGTAAGCGTTGGCTGTTTATCTACGGATTCAAAGACAGTGGGTCTTCGCAAGCTAATAACTCTCTCAAAGCATATTGCGCTTCTTCTTTGATCAGGGAATTGGGATCCTGAAGCAGATCCTGTAGTGTCGTTTTGGCCTTGGTTCCTCCAATTTTTCCCAGGGAGCGTATGGCCGCTTCCCGAACCTGGTTCTCGCTGTCATGGAGCAAATCTATCAGGTATGGTACCAGTTCTTCATCGTCGATTTCACCGCTTGCCTGGGCGGATTCAAACCTGAATTGGGCAACTTCGCTTCGCATTTCATCAATCAGGAAATCCAGCCAGCGGCTATCGCAATTACGCCCCATGGAAATTATTGCGCTGACCTTAACTTCGGGGTCTTCACTGTAGTAGAAATCCTCACTATAGCTGGCGATAAGTTCGTCGTGAAACGGTGCAACAGATTCAAGCGCCTGTCTGCGCATAGGCATTGACTCTTTGGTGTTCTCCAGTATCGATAGCAGCGCTGTAAAAATATCCTGGGCGATTATTTCGGAAAAATTACCCTGCTCCGCCAGCAGGGCAAATTTTCCCAGTGCCCGGATTGCAGTAAACCTGACCTTATCCGATTCATCGGTTTTAAGGATTTTGATAATGGGCGTTACAAAAATATATTTGTCCTCAAATTCCAGGCCTTCAATCGATTTAATCCGCACCTGCTCCTCGGGATCCTGCAGGCATAGTTTGAAAATCCCGCTGAAATCCAGGGCGAAATCTTCCTCGCTCAGGTTTACCAATCCGGAAATTACCTGTATGCGGCGCTGCGCTTCTGCATTGCGCCAGCAACTCATGAAATAATCCAGATTATCGGCGCCCATGCCGGATAATCCAGCCAGGTCTGAATTAAGCAGTCTGTTCCGGGAATCCAGCGCTTTATCTATAGGATCATGAACATTGGTTGAATCTTTTTCCATCAATCTTCCTCGTCCTCGTCTTCCTCCTCTTCTTCCTCGAACTCTTCTTCAGGCGGCCAGACAGGCCTGGTATAACGATCGATATATTCACCCATTGCCTGCGCCGCAAGTCTTTTCATCTGTTGATCGGATTCTTCCGCAATCCTGGTCAGCTCAGTAAGATCTATCTCAAGATTAAGGACCTTCAGCATGACTTTAATCACTTCCAGGGACGCCTTGGGATTAGGTATCCGGGTGGTATATGAAGGCACCTCGCCCAGCAGGCAGATTCCCTCCAGACCCCTCTCTTTTGCCACACCTAACAGGAGCCCGTTTAGTCCCGCGATCTGCAGCCGGCCACGCAGGACAACTTCGAACTTTTTCAGGAAATCGACCATGTCCGGCCTGGTGGCTACCCCCCACACTTTGGGCTGTTCTGTGTGGTGTATTTTGGCGATCGCTGCTGCAAACGTATAAACCCTCTTGACCCTGAATTTTTTAGCTATATCAAGGATAAAATTCGCCAGGTCATATCCTTTGTAAGTGGGCTGTTCGTCGCTGATAAAGAAGAGAAGGTCCCTTTTGCCGTTGGTATTGTGCCAGTAGTAGAACTTACCCTCCGGAAACTGCGGGGCTTCTACAACATTGTCTTTAACCATTACGCCGATAGGGTCGTAGAAAGCGGAAGGCTCTATTTCTCCTATCTCCTCGGCTTCCAGTTTCTCCCGCAGATAGCGAGTGACGATAAGCGATAGATTGCCGATACCGGGCCAGGCAGCTATAAGTTCGCTTGCCTTGGGACGCGGCTCCTTATGGAAATTAACGACATTTTTCATACTAACCCGACTTCGCGCTCACCGAGATAGCAGGCAAATAGATACTCGGCGTTCTGGCATACCCTGCTATCCAACGGGAATCGTTGCCCAGCGCTTCCAGTTTGCTTAATAGTTGATAGATGTTGCCGAACACCATGGTATCTTTTACACGCCCGGCTATTTCCCCATTCTCTATTTTATACCCTAGGAGGACATTGCCGCTAAAATCCCCGTTGAGAATGTTGCCCTGCTCGGCTCCCATCAATTGCTCGATGACCAAGCCTTGCTTGATGTCATTAATCATATCCTGTTGAGAAACCTGGCCGCTATCAATGACAAGCGCATGGGGTGAGGGCGAAGGCAGGCCGCCGTTGCGGTTACCGTTTCCTGTGCTTACGGTGCCGGCCAGGGCTGCCGTACGCAGGTCATAGTAAAATTGATTAACAACACCTTTACCTATAAGTACGCTGCTGCGTGTGGCCACTCCCTCGTCATCGAAGGGCGCACTGCCCGGCTGATATGGTATGGTGGGATCATCTGTCAATGAGAATCCCTCGTCGAAAACCTTGGCGCCTTTTTTGTCTTTTAAAGGGGAAGCGCCGTCGAAGACCGTCTTGCCGTTAAATGCCGAGATGAGAGGTGACAGGAGCGCACCCGCTACGCCCATGGGCGTAAAGATTACCGGGACTACACCGGATGTTATAGCAGCATTCCTTCTGGCGTTCTCCAGCTGTTTGAGCACCTCTTCGGTAACCAATCTATGGTCGATGATCGGCCGGCAGGAACTGCGGCTGTCGCCGACGAAAAGCAGATCCCCATTCTTGACCAGCACTCCTTCAACACTGATACTGTAACTGCTCTTTGTATAATAAGCATGTCCACCCTGTGTATTGGCAATCCTACAGGTCGTTATGCTTCGTGAGACTGTAGCTTCGCATTGAATCCCCGGTGTACTGCTGGCAACGGCATCCACGAGCTTTTGCCCCAGTTCAATCATCTCCCCGATGGTGACTTTTTCCACTGCAGGATCGTATATTTCAGTCTGTCGGTATGATTGACCTGCCGGGAATTCGAAGTTTACCTCTGTACCGAAGCTGCTGGTCTCCAGTGCCATATCTATTAATTCGCCTGCGTTGACCATGCCGCCTACCTGCGCAAAGCCCAGCCTGCCGTTTTTCACCAGGCGCAGGGCTGTGCCTACGGTCTCTTTGGTCTGTATCTGTTTGAGGCGGTTGGCTTCGAAATGGACCGGTGTCCTGTGCGATAGCACCTGGAAGACCTCGGCTTTTTCCGCAGCTTTTTGAGCCCTGTCCAGTATCTCTTCCACCTATTTCCCTCCCACCAGGCAGTTTCTGATACGTATGTGCGGGCTGCCGTTGGATACAGGCAAGGGCGACTGCCCGGCCTTGCCGCAGCCGCCGCCCTGATTCATATCAAGGTCATTACCTATGGCATCGATGTTTTCCAGTGTGGTGAAGACATTACCCGTGAGAACAACGGGACGCACTAGTTCCTCTATTTTACCGTTGCGTATCATGTAAGCTTCACCGGCGGAAAACGTGAACATCTCCAGGCTGGTAGTTCCGCCATACCAGTCCCTGGCGTATACTCCTTCCTTAATATCGCTGATCATATCTGCAAAGCTAGTTGTACCCGGTTCAATATATGTATTAGTCATGCGTACGATGGGAGGAAACAGGTAACTGATCGCCCGGGCATTCCCGGTTATCGGCTCTCCCATTTTGGCCGCAGTTTCCCTGGAGTGCAGCCTGCTGGTCAACACTCCTTCTTTTATCAGGTGGGTTTTGGTGGCTGGAACCCCTTCATCGTCGTATTTAAAGCTGCCCCGGTATCCCGGAACAGCGGCGCCGTCTACTATATCAAGATGCTTGCCTCCGAAGCGACGCCCCAGCACCATCATCTCACGAAGCTGGGGGTTCTCGTAGATGTGATCGGCTTCGGAGAGATGCCCGAATGCCTCATGAACAAAGACGCCGGCAAGCACCGGGTCGAGAACCACGGTATAAGGGCCTCCTTTTACCTGCGGCGCGGTCAGCAGCGCTACTGCACGATCAGCGATGTCCTTGGCTCTGCTATGCAGCTTTTCGATAGCCGAAAAATCGCCTTTGCTGCCTGTGCTCAAGCCAACCTGCTGAACCTCGCCACCCTTGCCTGCGATGGCGGTCAATCTTAAAGTCAGGTCGATGCGGTTCTGTTCAATATAAGTTCCTTCGGAATTGGCAAAGGAGACTTTTTTCTTACCGTCGGCATAACCGATGCTGGTCGTGGTTATTTGCGGTATACCGAGCATGATGCTGTTATATTCATCCAGGAGGGCCTTTTTCTCAGCCAGGGGGATATCGAGCGGGTTTTTCCCGAATTCAACTTCGACTCTGTCCGTAACCGGTGCTGAGGGGCTGAATTTGCTTTCCTCCTTGCCCACATACCCGGCCTGCTCTACAGCCAGGGTAACTTTTTGCGATAAATTTTCCAGGTTATTGAAGCTTATAAAACCCCAGCCGCCCTTTACCAGCGCCCTGACATTGCCGCCGATGCCTGCAGTGCGTCCGGCTTCCTCCAGCCGCTCACCCCTGTAAATTAAACGTGTCGACTTGCTTTCTTCGAGGCGGATTTCAATATAGTCCGCGTTATGCCCTTTGAGGGCGCTGAAAAGACGATCCTGCATGCGCTTATCCGGATATTAAATTGTAACAAATATATCTGATTGAAGCGAAAACACGATATTTTTTTACCATATCCAGTGCAATCGTATCGGCTATGTTTTTCCATGGCTCTAAATGTAATCCGAATATGGATGGACATTTTGAAAAACCGGTTATATACTTTTAGCGGGAGGGAGCCATGCAGTCAAGCCTCATCGGCAAAATCGAAAAAGCCAAACGCTATGCAGAAGAACCGGAACGCATTTCAATCTCCTCTTTCTCCGCCGTTTTCCGTGGTGAAAACGACGACCATGTTCTCGGCTTGAGCGAGGGAAAATGGCACTGCAACTGCCACTTTTTCTCACAGTGGGGAGAATGTGTGCACGTAATGACGCTGCAGCGACTGCTTGCCAGAATGCTGCCCGAACAGCTCGATCCCTCGGTTCGAGATTAAGCAGCAGGTAAATTATTTGACGCCGCCGCCAGACGGTGCCATATGTCTATATTGGTCTACCTTTTTTCAGTAATATCTCCGCTGCCCCGGCAGCCAGAAAAAGTGAACCTGTTATCAAGATGAGGTCTTCTTTATCAGCCTCCGCCAGTGCTCCTGCAATAGCTTTTTCAGGATCGGGTTCTTTTATTACCGGCACACCGGCTGCTTTAAAAATCCGCTCCAGGTTATCTGTGGTAGCTGCCCTAGGGTGATGTGCTTGCGTCAGGATAATACGATGTACAAAGCCGGCCAGTACCTGCGCCATGCCCCGAATATCCTTATCCGCCGAAGATCCGAAGACGACAGCGGCCTTTTTATAGCTGAAAAATTTGCCGATGGATCGAATCACCTGTGTCAAGGAATACGGATTATGCGCACCGTCCGCGATAACCAGGGGAGAGTTCTTCAGAATTTGAAACCGGGCAGGCCACTTTACATTTCTCAGCCCCCTGACGATATCGGCGTATTCAATGGCTGCGCCGTTTTTCACCAGTATTTTCAATGCTGATACTGCAAGGGCAGCGTTTTCCAGCTGGTATTCTCCGAGAAGCGGGATGCCAAGGTCGTAATTCCCGGCCATACCGGATAGTTTGAAATTTTGCCCGTCCGGGCTACCACCGGTCCTCCTCCACTTTATATCTTTGCCCACCATAATAAGCGGCGCCTTTAACTCACGGCATTTTCGCTCGATGACAGCTGCGACTTGCCTTTCCTGCGGGGCGCTGATGACGGTACACCCACGCTTGATAATCCCTGCTTTCTCAGCGGCGATCTGCTCCAGCGTCTCACCCAGGATCTGTGTATGGTCCAGGCTGATGGAAGTGATGACACAAACGTCCGGATATAATACGTTGGTGGCATCCAGCCTGCCTCCCATCCCCACTTCAATTACCTGGTAAGCGGCATTTTTCATCTCGAAATAGAGGAAGGCCATAGCGGTTATAACTTCGAAAGTGGTCAATTTGCCGAACCGGGCTTCAGAGTTAATGGAGCGGACCAACAGCTCAAGCGAATCGGCGATTCCGGCGAAATCCTTCTTTGTTATAGGCGTTCCGTTTAACGCAATTCGTTCCCGCCATGAATGAAGATGGGGAGAAGTGAAAAGGCCTGTCCTGTATTTTGCCGCTGAAAGCACACCCGATATCATAGCGGCGGTGCTTCCCTTGCCCTTGGTGCCCGTGATATGGACGGTTCTCCGGCCCCTGTGCGGATTAGCAATCGATCCCAGCAGAAGTTCCATCCTCCTTAGATCGTAGTTGCCCGCGTTATACAAAACGGACGAAGACTTTTCATAGTCCGTGAGTCCGATGAGGAATTTCTCCGCCTGCGAATAGTTCATAGCGGTTTGCATTATAGCATCGCCCAAGGGAAGACACATAAGGCGGTGCGGTTTGATATACAATAGGTGATATCCGGGTAATAACACTCGAGGAGGAGAGCACACATGCTGTCACCAGAGGTTCAATTAAGGATCATCGACCTTGCGTGGGAATGGGTACTTAAAAGCCGGGCGGGCGGCGCCATACCGCTGACGGAGTCCATCAAGGATATGGGCAGAAGGTTCGACGAGGCTTATAAATCAATTTACGCCACCGTCAAGGAGCAATAGTGGCGTATCCTGATGGGTCAGGGTCGTACGGTTTTGGGCATGTTGCGGTCTTTCCATCTGGCTTTGCCCTGCATGGTGAGTACCATTGATGCCAGGGCCACGGCTGTCATAAACAGCGCGCTGATGGGGCTGAGAAAAACATAGTACAGCGGAAAATTGAAGCGGTGGTTGCTTGCGGTAAACAGCAGCAGCGAAAGGAAGACCGCCATGGCGGCCTGGGCAGTAATCTCAAAGGGCAAATCAGGTTGTGCCAGCCCGAAGCCCAGCATAATCCAGGGCTCTACGAAAATGGCAAGGACCACTATCCACATGAAAATGAGAAAGAAGGGATCGAAGTTGAATGAAGCGAAGGTGCTCTTGGTTAATCCCTTCCAGACCTGGTTGAAATTGCGGTACATGCGGCACGATATCTGGCCGTTGCCGTCAAGAAGCCTGTAGGCCATCCCCATGGAATGCACCTTTCTGCCGATGGCTATGTCATCCACGATATTTTGCCTGACCGAGGCGTATCCGCCCACAGCTTCATACGTCGATCTCTTGAACATGAGAAACTGTCCCAGCACAGAGAAAAGCAGTGGATTGCGCTGCAACCGGGTCAGACCCAGGGGCACTCCGCTAAGCATGCCAAGGTAGAAGGCCGGTATACTCAATATTTCCGACCATGATCCTATGAACTGTCTGGGCAGGGCTGAGACGAGGGCGGCGTCCTCTCCCACCAGGGCGGCGACCGCGCAGCGCAACATATCAGGCTGGCTCCATGTATCGGCATCGACAAAAAGCAGCAACTCTCCATCCGATGCCAGCGCAAGCTGATGGCAAGCCCAGTGCTTGCCCAGCCAATCGTCGGGCAAAGGCTTGCCTTTTAATATGGTCAGCCTTCTATCTTTTAGAGACAGCTCCTGAAGTATCTCCCAGGTACGATCTGTAGAATTATCGTCCAGTACCATGACCTGGAAATCCGGGTAGTCCTGGGCCAGCAGAGAGCTAACGCATTTGCCGATATTGTCCTCTTCATTGCGCGCAGGGACGAGCACGGAGAAACGGGGAGAGATTTTGACCGATGGATAACTGTGCAGGCGACGCAGGTACCTTAAATTGGTGAGTGAAACGATGAGGAACCATGTCAGAACAAGTATGATAACCGTCTGAATATAGGACAGGATGTTAAACAGAAGATCTTGCTGCAATTGACCTTATATAATATACCAGCTACGCCTGAAAATCTCATTCCTTTCATAAAACAGGGAGCTCATTTTTAGGTACGCCCCAACAGATTTTTCAATTATGACCCGGGCAGCACCCGCCCCTTCCAGGTAGCTTTTTTCCCAAAGTTCAAAATCATTGAGCTGAAGGACAGCATGGCCATAATGAGAACGCTGAGCGGGTAAAACAGGGGAAGATAGAGCGGAAATCGGAAGCGCATACAGGCAATAATCCAGATAGCCAGCGATACAAGTATGCATGCAACAGAAAGCCAGAAAACGATGCCCGCAGTCCCGTCAATAAGTATACCTGTGAACAGACCCGCTATGGGTGCAAGGAAGACCAGCAATATCCATAGCCAGATAAAAGTCAGGACCGGTGCGTTATTATTAAACTCGGCAAAAAGGTTCTTAGTATGACCTTCAATCAGTTCCATGGCACTTGAGTATTGCCTCACGCTGTAACTGTCATGACCGTCCATCAGCCTCCAGCGCAATCCGTGCGAACGGATCCTTTTACATAGCTCCACATCGTCGACCACTTTCTCCTTGATGGCCTCGAAGCCGCCTGTTTTTTCGTAAGCGGACCTGCGGAACAGCATGAACTGACCGGTAGCAGCCGAAAACAGTGTATTTTGAGTCGTAAAGGCTACTACGAGCGGCAGAAAGCACATGATCACCCAGTAGCTGAAAGGCATGATGAGTTTCTCTAAAAACGATCCCATGATCTGCTGCGGCAGCGCTGTGATCAGGTCGGCATCCTCAGTTTCCATGGCTGCCGCGGCATGCCTCAGCGTTGAGGGTCTATGGACTGTGTCGGCATCTGTAAATAGCAGCATCTCACCTTCAGCCTGTAGCGATAGCTGGTGGCAAGCCCAGAGCTTGCCAAGCCATCCCGCGGGCAGTAGCTTTCCCCTGGTTATTTTCAGACGGCTGTCATCTATTGCCAGGTTTTGTAGTACGGTCCAGGTGCCGTCGCTGGAATCATCATCGAGCACCCTGACCTCAAAATTAGGGTAATCCTGTGACAGCAGCGACTGCACGCAGCGGCCGATGACTTCCTCTTCGTTACGCGCCGGAATGAGCACGGAGATGAAAGGCTGCCTTCCCGAATGGTTGTATCTGACAAGACTGCGTAGAACCAGAAGGTTACTGACGGCAATGATCAACAGGAATGCCAGGAAAAGGGCAATCGAAGTGAGCAACAAAGCAAAAAATATCAAGGGTTCTTTTTCCAGAGCTTTAGAATCCAAGGCTGCCATTGCGGCCAGCATTTGAGCTCAGCAAAATGTTTGGCAATAACGATGATTAGGTTGCCCAGCCAGATGGCCAGGAATGGGTATAGAAATGGCTGGTTCTGGAAGCGGATTAAAATATAAACCAGCAAAGACGACATCACCAGCATCTGTATCCACGAATGCACCTTTTGAAATATAGAGAAGAAATATACAGAAACAATGATGAGCAGAGGCGCCTCCCAGATGGTGAGCCCTGTCCACACGCCGTAGGTTGTGGCCAGAGCCTTGCCGCCGTTGAAGTGCAGGAATGGCGAGAAGGCATGCCCGGCTATGGGCGCCAGGCAGATGGGGACGATCCCCCAGTCGGTGATGTGCAGTGAGTAGAAGCAAAACCATGCGGGAAACGCTCCTTTGAAAAAATCAAAAAGGAAAGCAAACACGCCCCAGCCGAATCCCCTGGCTTTCCACAGGTTTGTCGCTCCCGGATTGCCGTCCCCCCAGTTACGGATATCGATTTTGAAAAGGAGCTTGCCCAAGATGAGGGCGAACGGAATGGAACCCACCAGGAAGCCACCCAGCGTCCATAACAGTACAGTCATTGCTATTCCATCTATCATGGCAGATCAGGCCAATCCAAAGTATCTCAATACATCTTGCGACTGGGCATTTTCCGGTCTTTCCAGGTTGCACGGCCGGACAGAGTCAGGATCATGGACGAGGTTGAAATCGCCGCCATCAGGATGACACTCACTGGGTAGAGCAATATGTAGTAAACCGGCAGCTTAAAGCGCTGGTAATAAATAAACCACAGCAGCAGGATGGCAATGACGGCGATGACTGCCAGGCCGAGCTCCAAAGTCGGCGGGTAATCCGGTATTTTATAGATTGCCAGTACAATGATAGGCTCCCAGGTGACGAAGATGATCCAGAGCCAGGATATAATAAACAGAGGTACATTGTAACCAAAAGAAGCAAACATGTTCTTTGTAAGACCCTCGTAGACCTCCTTGAAGTTCCGGTACATGCGGCAGGAGACATTATGGGTCCCGTCAAGCAGGCGGTAGCGCCCACCTGCGGCCATGATTTGCCTGGGCAGCTCAAGGTCATCGAGGACATTTTGCCTGATGGCTTCGAAGCCTCCCGCGGAGCGGTAAGCCGTACGCCGGAACATCATCAGCTTCCCGCTGGACGACAGGATCATCTGTTTCTTGGGCCTGAATGTATCGTGAATCGGAACCGCGGCTAAAACGCCAAGTGCGAAGAACGGCATGATCAGTTTTTCCGCCCAGCTACCCAGCAAATGCCTGGGGATGATGGACATCATGTCGGCATTGTCCTCGGTCATAACGGATGCTGCACAGCGCAGGGTATCGGGCGTGTGCACCGTATCTGCATCCGTGAACATGATAAACTCGCCATCGGACTGCTCGTAAAGCTGGTGGCAGGCCCAGTGCTTGCCCAGCCAGTCCGGCGGAAGTGGTTTACCTTTGATTATTTGCAGGCGATTATTTTCAACGGCCAGGGAGGCAAGTATTGCACCGGTACGGTCGGTTGAATTGTCGTCCAGCACCATCACCTGAAAATCGGGATAGTCCTGAGCCAGCAGTGATTTCACGCAGGCGTCTATGTTGTCCTCCTCGTTTCTGGCCGGCACCAACGCGGAAATGCGGGGGTAAGTCCTGAGCTTTTTGTAATCACACAGGTTGCGCAGGCTGATCATATTGATAACGGCGATGACGAGTAATATGAAGATGAACAGGATGATCAAAATGTTGGGTATCAACAGGGGATCGCCGGTCATGATGATTTCCTCACCAGCCTGCCCAGCCATGGCTGCGGTTCGGGCCAACTTGTGAAGTATTGATAACGCTTAAAGAAAAGTATAGCCGTATGTCCTACCAGGATTACCGGAAGGTATACAGGATATTGCATGACGATGAGAAAGATGAGAAATCCCAGCATTCCGCCGATTGTACTCCAGACCCAGTTTTTTTGAAAGATAAACATAAATCCCACGCAAAGTCCCATAACAATAGGTCCCAGCCAGTTCAGAAGACCCAGCCAGACTCCGAAAGTTGTAGCTACTCCCATGCCGCCCTTGAAACGCAGGAAAGGTGAAAAGGCGTGTCCCAGCACCGGGCAGACGGCTACGACAGCCAGTTCCCAGCCCGTGATGCCGGAGAGCAGTTGTGCCAGCCATACGGGCACAGAGCCTTTGAAGGCGTCGAGGAGGACGGCAATGATGTAAAGAACCTTACTACCTGCACGGGCTACATTGGTCGCGCCTGGAGCGCCGTCCCCGAACTGCCTGATATCCTTACGCAGGAAGATGCGCCCGATCCAGTAGGAGAAGGGAAGGGAGCCCAGAACCAGGCCTGTCACTGCCCAGAACACGGTAAGCATCGGGTAATTATTATATAATGATTAGAGCAAGTTTTCCTGTCAGCTATGGTAATCGAGGATTCCGGCAGGCAGGAGGAGCGCGGGAAAAGGCATCTCGCAGTGAGGTTTGAAGGAAAATGAAGTTTATAGACAAGCTTCTCATCGCAGGCAAGAAAAATAAAAGCCTGCTCTGCGTAGGGCTGGACCCCGATCCGCAGCGTCTTCCCATCAAGGACGTCCTGGATTTTAACAAACAGATCATAGATGCCACCGCCGACCTGGTGTGCGCGTACAAGCCCAATCTGGCTTTCTATGAAGCCATGGGCGTGAAAGGCATGCAGATACTCAAGAAGACTGTGGCGCATATGCCCAGAGAGATCCCGGTTATCGGTGATGCCAAGAGGGGAGACATCGGGAATACGGCGGCGGCTTATGCCAAAGCGCTATTCGACTATTACAAATTCGATGCCGTCACGGTCAATCCTTATCTAGGTTACGACTCTATCGAACCTTTTCTCAATTATAAGACCAGGGGCGTTTTCATACTCTGCCGTACTTCAAACAAAAGCGCCGTGGATTTCCAGGATACAGTGGACAACTTCGGTATGAAGTTCTATGAATCGGTGGCGCTCAAAGCCGGCGAGTGGAACAACCACGACAATATCGGCCTGGTGGTGGGAGCTACATATCCGGATGAACTCAAAGCAATACGCGAAATGTGTCCGCGCATGCCGCTGCTGATCCCGGGCATCGGCGCACAGGGCGGCGACCTTGAGCTGACGGTGAAATACGGCATCGACGCCAATAAAGAGAAGGCGGTCATTGTGGCCGCTCGGCAGGTGCTGTATGCTTCCAAAGACCAGGATTTCGCGCAGGCTGCACGCCGTGCGGCTATGGAGCTGCGCGACAGCATCAACCGCATACGCGGCCTGTGATATAAATTGCTGCAGAATGCTTAGTAACGAAGCAAAAACAGCTTTTTATGAAACGGCTATGAATCGCACTATCTTCCATATCGATCTCGATGCCTTCTTCGTTACGGTGGAGCAAGTGCTTAATCCCGCGCTGCGCGGCAAGCCGGTTATTGTGGGAGGCAGGCCGGACAGGCGTGGCGTGGTAGCCTCGGCGTCGTATGAAGCACGGAAATTCGGGGTGCATGCCGCCATGCCGCTATCGCAGGCAAAGAGGCTGTGCCCCGACGCTGTTTTTCTGACCGGACACTTCAACAGGTACAGGGAATACTCGGAAAAGTTCATGGCAATACTTGCGGACTATTCACCTTGCCTGGAGCCCGGCGGATTGGATGAGGCCTATCTGGATGTAACGGGCTGTGAAAATTTCGGCTCGTGGCGTGCCCTGGCCATGAAAATCAAGGAGCGCACGAAAAAGGAGACGGGACTGGTGGCATCGGTGGGGATAGCCCCCTGCAAGGTTGTTGCCAAGATAGCTTCAGACCTGGGGAAGCCCGATGGCCTGATCGAAGTTTTATCTGGTGGCGAGAAACAATTCCTGGCTCCGCTGCCGGTGCAGAAGCTTCCGGGAGTCGGGCAGAAGACCGCGAAAGTGCTGCTGTCGATGGGCATCAGGACCATCGGCCAGCTTGCAGCCATGCCGTCTGAGACATTTAAAAACCGGTTCGGAGCAGGAATAGCCTGGCTGCATGAGCATGCCAATGGCATTGATGATAGTGTTGTGGAGATGCGGGGCGAAGCCAGGTCTATCAGCCGGGAAACAACGTTCGAGACCGATACCACAGACAGGGATTTTCTTAAGGCGACCCTGCGGTATTTTGCTGAAAAGTTGGGCTCCGAGCTGCGTGAGACGGACAAGCGCGCCAGGACCGTGGGCATCAAGCTCCGGTATGCAGATTTTGAGACGGTTAACCGGAGCCTGACTTCCCAGGAAGCCACTAACCTGGATGATGAGATTTTCAAGCGGGCTGTAAGTCTGCTCGAGTCCGCGCTGGCAAAGAAAAGCCGTCCGGTCAGACTGGTGGGGCTCGAGGTTTCCAATTTGGTGCGCGGGGAAGGCCAGCTCAGCCTGTTCGATGCCGAGGCTAAACGCCAAGAGCAGCTCGACCGCGCCATCGACCGGGTACGTGATACATACGGCTTCGACGCTATCCAGACGGGATATACGCTCGACTTGAAGCAGAAATACAGCGGCAAAACGAAGGACTCGACGCAATGAGTTTTATCAGGGATTAACTGTTATGGTTACAGTTGCGTTGTCGGAGCCGGCGCTGTTGTTGGCGGTAAGGGTATAGGTAGTATTTTCCGTGGGTGATACCGTCTGCCCGAATGATAAAACCGGAGTACCGATACCCTGATCGATGGAAATTGACGTTGCCCCCGTGATACTCCACGTGAGGTAGGACGATCCTCCAAAAGAAATTGTAGTCGGACTGGCAGTGAAGGAATTTATCACAGGTGGCGAGCTTGCAATGGCGACTATAACTGTCGCTGTTGCATTATCAGAGCCGATGCTGTTGGTAGCAGTGAGTGTATATGTCGTATTTTCCGTGGGATAAACCTGTTTCGAATCGGACGCTGATACGGCGCCGATGTTGGGGCTTATGGATACTGATGTTGCGCCCGTGACGGTCCATTGGAGCTTTGAAGCCAATCCGGATGTAACCGTGCCCGGCGTTGCAGTAAAGGCGGTTATCACGGGCAGACTTGAATCAGTTATCGTCACTGTTGCCGTCGCAGTGGAATTGCCCCCACTGCTTGTGGCGGTAAGCGTGTAAGTAGTTGTGGCAGCCGGCGTTACTACATATGTTCCACCGGGCAGGACCGTACCTATATTCGGGCTGATGGAGACAGATGTTGCACCTGTGACATTCCAGGATAGTGTTGCAGTATTCCCGGAGGTTACAGACGTCGGACTCGCTGTAAAACTGCTGATGGTCGGCAGCCCGGATCCGGTTACAGTAATCGTGGTTGAAGCCGAAGCGGAGTCTGCGTCATTCGTGGCAGTTAATATATAGGACGTTGTTGCTGCGGGCGATACTGCTTTTGATCCGGTGGACGACACCGTCCCAATATCGGGGCTGATAGAGACCGATGTTGCTCCTGTAACATTCCATGATAACGTTGCAGACTGCCCCGCAGTAATACTGACCGGGTTGGCAGTGAAACTGCTTATATTCGGCGCGGCCGGGCCAGCTACCGTAACTATTGTGGACTTATTGGCAGTGCCGGACAGATTAGTTGCAGTCAATATATAGGTCGTTGTTTTGATGGGTGATACCTTCGTTGTTCCGTTGGAAGATACCGTCCCCACATCGGGATTGATGGAGACTGATGTCGCGCCCATGGCGTCCCATCCTAACGTTGCGGATTCTCCTGATGATATGGATGAAGGGCTGGCATCAAATGATGTTATAACAGGCGGTGTGAACCATTTGAATACAGCCCCATTCGTAGCAAAAACAAAACCACCGATCGCCCCCAGTACAACAAGCGCTATTACAACCGGTACCACAATCCGGCTTATGGATCCCGGCCTTCGTGATGTGGATCTCCGTTTGCCATATACATCTTGCTGTTGTTGATACCAGCCATATTGCTGCCCGTAAGGAGGCTGTGGTGGCCATGCCTGCTGCTGGTTCGGGTATTGATAAGGAGGCGGTTGATATTGAGGCGGTGGGGGAGGGGGAGGAGGAGATGTCGGTGGGGCAGACCAGATCAAAGTTGTGCCACAGGTATTACAGTACTGCTGCCCGTACAGGACAACTGCTTTACAGTTGGGACAAAAATATGTTTGCTGCATAACTTATCTTAACTCTCGCCACAACTGTGCAAAGTGGCCTACAGGACGGGCAAAAACCGCAATTATGCATAGAGGTATGTTAACATAAAATTATTAATAAATCATTAACGAAAAGAACTGCTCAGTTTCAAGATCGTGTAATTGCTTTAATTGCTCCTCAATAGAGCGCACTGCCCGAAAAACGATTACAATGTATACAGAATGAAGACGGCGGGCGCGTATGTTGTCCTGGCGGTTGGTTGCGGATCAATCGGGATGCTGATAACCTTCATCGTCCTCTTTGCATGCCAGTATTTCAGGATCGACATAGCCAAAAACCTGTGGGTGATCGCCATACCCATTTTCCTGTCGATATTATTAAATATCCTGTTCATAGAATTATATTTAAGCCGGAAAAAGAGATAGTTACCCCAGCCGGCTGACCAAAAAGCTCACCAACCCTCCATTTTATTTATACTTTTGGCTCGCCTGATTAGCACCATCAGACCATTGTGCATTTCACTCGTCATCCGTATATTTAAGGACACCTGATGGCACAGGAAAAATATGAATATTTATATGCTTAACATAATATCGATGGTCAGGTTTGCGAAGCTGCATAACCTGCGAGTGTAGATGAACAACAGATTTGGGATATGTATAGCTTAAATATGAACACTATTGCAATTTTACATTTCAGCAGCTTTCTGGCCGACATCCTGCTGATCATATTGGTGCTCAGCAAGAGGCGGGAAGCTACGTTGAACCGTCTATGCGCCCTTTTTATCTCTACATTTGCTGTATGGAGCCTTTTCGCCGGTTTGACCGCAATTGCCGGGTCGGCGCAGGAAGCCATGATCTTCACCAACATCAGCGCTATCGGATGGTGTTTCGCTCCTGCGGCAAGCCTCTGGTTCTATTTAACCCTGGCAAAAAAGATCAATGTCCTGAGCAATAAAGCGCTGACGGCGCTTTTTGTCTTCGTCACCCTGTTTTTTATCTATGAGCAATGGACGGGAAATCTGCTGGACAGGCACGTGGAAACTGTTTTCGGCTGGGCAGGGGTCTGGTCCAACTCCATATATAGTTATGCTTATTACACGTATTTTTCCATAACTTCGATGATCAGTATCTGGCTTATCGTAGGTTTCTGGAGAAAAGCGGAAACCGCACGTCAGAAAAAACAGGCTTTGTTATTGCTGGTTACCGGTGTGGTAACCCTGGTACTGGGCGCAATCACCGACGCCCTGTTCAGGATTATTGATTTCCAGGTAGTCCCGCGGGGCGCCGATATCCTGTTCATGATATTGGGGATCGGCCTGGTCTATTCCATCTCCAAGTATGGCTTGATGAGCATAACGCCCACCGTGGCATCAGATGAGATACTCAGCACCATGAACGAGTCTCTGATACTGCTGGATGCCAGAGGGAATATCGCCTTTACCAACCGGGCGACGCTTGACCTCCTGAATATCAGGGACAAAGAACTGCATAACTCGGCATTTAAATCTATAGTGGCTGATAAGAAGAAAGCGGAAGAACTGTTAGATGAAACAAGGAAAACCGGCAGCGCCATTAATCGTGAGCTTTCCTATGTCTCGAAGGCGGGTGCGCTTATACCGGTGCTCGTAACATCAGCGGTGATCAAGCAATCGGCGGATGAAATAGCCGGCTTCGTCATATCCGCCATGGATATCACCGAGCGCAAGCGCGTGGAAGCCGAAATCAGGGCGCAAAAGGAATTGATCGACAATATCCTGGAAAGCATACCGTCCTCGGTCCTGGTTATCAGCAAAGAGGCCAGAATTGTGCTGGCCAACCGGGCGTTTTATCGTGACTTCCCTGGAACGCCGCTTGAAGTGGAGGGAAGGCTGCTTTCCGAGGTCATACCCATTGAAGTCCTTTCACGGCAGGTATCGGCAGCCCTTTCAGGACAGGTACATAATGCCGATTCCGAATTCAGGCACATGGTACACGGCCGAAACAGGATTTTCGTTGCCAGCATGCTCCCTATGCAGAAGGAAGATTTGTTACTCGTACTCAGCGATGTTACTGATGACAGGGAAAGGCAGGAAAGGCTTTCGCTGGCGGACCGCCTGGCATCCGTCGGTAAAATGTCATCCGGTATCGCCCATGAGCTGAATAATCCGCTGACAAGCATAATCGGACTTTCTCAACTGCTGCTGGATGAAGAAATCCCCGCTGAATATAAGGAAGACCTGAGCGCCATCTACAATGAGGCTGTACGCGCTTCGAACGTGGTTAAAAACCTATTGACCTTCGCCCGCAAACACCCGCCTATCAGGAGGGCGACGCAAATCGGCAATGTGATCGAAGACGTTTTGAAATTACGTGCCTATGAACACAGGCTGACCAATATCCAGGTGGACAGGCATTTCGAAGACTACCTGCCCGATGTCACCGTCGACTACTTCCAGATGCAACAGGTATTTCTCAATATCATCCTCAACGCTGAGTCCGCCATGTCTGAGGCCAACAACAGGGGATCGCTAACCATCACGACCCAGCGGATCAACGGCAGCGTGGTGGTCTCTTTCAGGGATGACGGCCCGGGAATTGCCAAGGAAATACTGCCACGTATATTTGATCCTTTCTTCACCACTAAAGAAGTTGGCAAGGGCACCGGCCTGGGGCTGAGCATCTGCTACGGAATTGTAAGCAACCATAACGGCAAGATATACGCACAAAGCGAGCCGGGAAAGGGCACTGAATTCGTTGTGGAACTGCCCGTGAACGGCCAGGTTACAGAAAAATGACAACGCAAAATAACGGCAATAAGAGAAGGGCCCTGGTAGTAGAAGACGAGCCGATGATCAGCCGCGTGTGCGAAAGGGTGCTGATAATTGAGGGCTTCGACGTTGACTGTGCCTCCGACGGGCTCGCTGCCAAAGAAATAATAAACAGTTATGCTTACGAACTTTGCCTTTCCGATATCAGGACACCGGGAATGAACGGGATCGAATTTTACCAGTACCTGGAGCAGGAGCATCCCGAGTTAATCAACAGGACGATATTCACCACCGGCGACCTGTTGAGCCCAGCAATCAAGGATTTTTTAGGCATGGAAAATATCACCTTTATACCCAAACCGTTTACACCGTATGACCTGAAGAAGAAGGTTAGAGAGGTCATCGATAGGCAGGCCTGCCTGCAATCCGAGATATAGGTATTAAATATTAAAGGAGATCAGCATGGTAACCAGTATCGAATCCAGTACAATTCTAGTTGTCGACGATGAAAAATCCATCAGGCGGGCTATAACCAAAAGGCTGGCCAGGGAAGGCCACCAGTGTATCGAAGCGGGTAATGCCGAGGAGGCTATCGAACAGATTAGGGCCAACCAACCCGGACTGGTAATACTGGATGTGATGATGCCGGGAAGAAGCGGCAACCAGTTGCTGGCTGATATTGTTACTTCATTTCCGGAAACCGCAGTCATTATGGTGACTGCAGTGGTGGATATCAATATCGTTATTGAATGCATGAAAGGCGGAGCCCACGACTATATTACCAAGCCTTTTGACCTTGAGCAGGTCGTGCAGACCGTGGACAAGGTACTGGATAAGAGAAAGCTGGAACTGAAGATCAAAGAATTTCAGGAGAGCCTGAAGAACGAGGTCGAAGCGCAGAGGAAGGAAATCCGCAAGCTCTTCCTCAATTCCATAGAGGCGCTGATTTATGCGCTGGAAGCCAAGGATAAGTATACCGCCGGGCATTCCAGAAGGGTCGCCGATATTGCCGTGGCCATCAGTGAACAGATGAGCCTTTCAGCAGAAGACCTGGATAACATCCGCTGGGCAGCCCTTCTGCACGATACCGGAAAAATTGCCGTCGATCCCGCGGTGATCAATAAACCGGGACGGCTGACACCGGAGGAATACAGGCATGTTATGACACACGTAGCAGTGGGCGCAGGCATTGTTAAGCCCATCGTAAGCCAGCAAGTCCTGGAAATCATCCTGTTCCACCATGCTTTTTACAACGGGACGGGATTTGAACAGACTATAAAAGAAGAAGAGATACCGCTAGGCTCCAGGGTCATAACTATCGCCGACAGCTACGATGCAATGATATCGGACAGGCCTTATCGCACCGCGTTGACCAGCGGGCAGGGCGTAGCAGAAATCAGAAGGTGCTCCGGCACGCAATTCGATCCCAACGTGGTTACGGCTTTCCTGAGGGTGCCTCTCCTTTAGAGGATAGCTGATCTGACCGGCATCCGTAATTATCACGTTCTGGTTGAATTGTTATAAGGAAGCCGGCTGTAATTTAGGCTTTTTTTGACGCTTTATTGAGCTTTTTCATCAGTCGGGACTTTTTCCTGGCGGCGGTATTAGGGTGGATCACCTTCTTTTTGGCCGCCCTGTCCAGTGTGCTGATAGCTTCAATAACTGCAGGTTTCGCCTCTTTGGTTTTTTTGGCGACGATCAATTTTTCAGCCCTGGCGACAGAGCTCTTGGTCCCTGTCCTGATGGATTTATTGCGTACAGCCTTCCTTGCGGCTGACCGTGCTGATTTTTCTGCTGTTCTTGTTTTGGGCAATTCTGCCTACCTCCTTTGATTTCAGGAACTTATATTTGCCTGGGTATACTGGGCCTTGGTGGCATTGATCACGCCACGAAGCCCCATAATTTTATTTAAAATATGGGTCAATTGTGCCATATTTTTAATCTCTATAGTTGCGTACATAGTAAAAACATCTTCTTTATGTTGCGAGTTTACACTGATGATGTTTATCTTCTCTTCGGCTATCACCGTCGTCAGATCGCGTAACAGGCCAACCCTATCGTATGCTTCCACCTGAATAGCCACCGCATATACATCCGCCACTTCACCCCAGCTGACATCTATTAGTCTCTCTTTTTCCTCCTCATTGACAATGTTAATACAGTTTTTGCGGTGAACGGTGATGCCGTGTGTCCGCGTAATGTACCCGATAATATCATCACCGGGCACCGGATGGCAACATTTTGCCAGGTGTGTCAGCAGGTCGCCCACTCCGAGCACCTGGATGCCGGAGCTTTTTGTTTTAGTCGGCTGGGCTACTTTAGCGGGTGTTTCCAGAGGCTCCTCCGGCTCTCCGGCAAGCTTTATGGCAATCTGGTGGGGAGTTATGCCGCCGTAGCCGGCAGCCGCCAGGAAATCATCCACATCCTCGTAGCCCAGTTCTTTGCCGAGCTCTTCAAAATTGGTGACATCGATACCAAGCCTTTTAAGCTCCTTCTCCAGAATAGACCTGCCGCGCTCGATGTTCTGTGTGCGCTCCTGTTTCTTGTACCAGGCCCGTATCTTCTCCTTGGCATGGGCCGTTTTAACATATCCCAGGTCGGGATTGAGCCAGTCCAGGCTGGGCGCCTTTTCGGTTTTGCTCACCATAATTTCTACGACATCGCCGTTTTTCAGGTCGTAGTTGAGTGAAACGAGCCTGCCGTTGACCTTGCCGCCAATGCAACGATGACCGAGGTCGGTGTGGATACGATAAGCGAAATCCAAAGGAGTAGCGCCTTTAGGGAAGGCTTTGATCTCCCCCTTGGGCGTGTAGACGAATACCTGGTCGGAGAAGGTATCCTGCTTAAGCGATTCGAGAAACTCCTTGCTGTCCAGCGAGCTCTGCCAATCGATGAGCTGGCGCAGCCAGGAAATCTTCTCTTCGAAGTGAAGGTCGGGCTTGGCCCCTTCCTTATATCTCCAGTGAGCAGCTACGCCATATTCCGACATGCGGTGCATCTCGTAGGTCCTGATCTGAATTTCAAGCGGTGTAGTGCCCTTGGTGAGAACGGTCGTGTGCAGGGACTGGTAACCGTTTTCCTTGGGATTGGCGATGTAATCATTAAACTCATCCGTGATGGGATGCCAGAGGTTATGGATTATGCCGAGTAGCTTATAGCAATCCGAGACATCATTGACCAGGACACGCAGCGCAAAGAGATCGTGAATATCGCCGAAGTCCCGTCCTATAGCTGCGTATTTCCGGATTTTATGGTAGATACTGTAAATATGCTTGGGCCTGCCGGTTACGTCCCCTTCAATTCCTGCCTTTGCCATCTCTTCACGGAGGACTGCCGCAATCTCCTCTATGAAGCCCTCTCTCTGGGCCCTGCGTATCGAGACCATGCGGGCTATATCACGGTACTGCTGGGGATCGAGGTAGCGAAATGCCAGGTCTTCCAGTTGCCATTTTATCTGCCAGATACCGAGACGGTGTGCAAGGGGAGCATAGATTTCAAGAGTTTCCTGGGCTATAGCATGGCGTCTTTCCTCAGGTAACACTTCGAGCGTATCCATATTATGCAGCCTGTCGGCCAGCTTGATAAAAACCACGCGCAGGTCTTCAGCCATGGCGATGAGCATTTTACGCAGGTTCTCAGCTTGCGATTCCTGACTTGTGGCCGCGACTTCCCGCTTCCATTCAACCTTGCTCAGCTTGGTAACGCCGTCGACCAGATTGCTGATCTCAGGGCCGAATTTCTCCTCCAGCTTGGCTACCGGAATATTGCAGTCCTCGGGCACATCATGCAAAAGGGCGGCAGCAAGGGTAGATGCATCAAGCTGAAGATTAGCCAGCGTTACAGCAGTCTGCAGAGGATGTTCCAGGAAAGGGGCGCCTGATTTACGTTTCTGTCCGTCATGGGCATTATAGGCGTAAGCGTATGCCGCCTCTACGATAGCCAGCTTCTCGGGAGGCAGGTATTCCTTGGCCTTAGCAAATAGTTGAGCAGGATCCATGCGTTCACCAGTTCACCTGTATAATAAGTCATGGTAAACGGCTATGGCAAATGATTCCGCCGAGAAATGCGATTTTTATCATTTGTATTGTCGCTGCACCTGAATTGATTAAAGACCCAGGCAGCTATACATTTGAAGGTGTCTGTTTGACTTGTTAATGCTGGAATCAGATTACTGTTTTTTACTCAGGATGCCCTGAAAAGTCATTTTAACAGAATAATCGGCAATATCTTCGGGTGACAGGATGCCATCCCGTTTATACCAGGTTGGGACATATACAATCAGGCCGAATATCATCAGGGCGGCAACCTTTGGATTGACCTTTTCCAACTTTTCTTCCCGGATTATATCTTCCACAAGGTCGGCAATGAAGCGTATATAGTTCCGGCGGCTTCTGGTAATGGCGCGCGCCTGTCCGGGAGTTACCTCGCCCAGAGCGATATCGCTCCATAATACATTGGAAAGCTGCCAATGATCGCAGGAAACGATAATGTAGTTTTTAATAAGAGCAGTAAGTTTTTCACGGGCTGTTAAATCGGCGTTGTCGGCAAAGCTATTAAAAGATTCCTGTACGAAGTTCCAGAAATAGAGGTTGAGCTTATACAGCAGGTCCCCTTTGGACTTGAAATAGTAATAAATGATGCCTTTTGATCCACCGATCTTGACGGCAATCTCATCCAGGGTAAATGAACCTGAGCGCCGCTTAAGTAGTGTTTTAACTACGGCATCATATACCTTTTGCCGCTGCTGTTCGCTCCTGGCGGGATCTTTAGACATTTTTCGCATATTACTTTTATATGTCCTTGCATTATTGAGTCTGCTTATGCTGTTGTGTTTATGCCCTGCCATTTTTCCTCGTTGGTTTAGCGAAAAGCATGTAGTAAAACCGTTGACAGTATAATATCTTCGTAGTTATAATATCAACCGTCATACCGGTCAGTATTATTTCATACTTGCCAGTATAAAGTTTTTAGATACTGTTTCTTTGCTTATTACCTGTCAAATTCGTGCTTCCAAATTTTTAGTTTATCAGTAATCAGCCCGGCAAGGACGTGGAAATAGTAGCCTGTGCATCGCACGGCTTTATTTAATTAGATGAAGTGAGGTAAACCATGGCAAAAACTGATGTGCTATATGAAAAACAGGGGCAAATCGGGATCATAACACTCAACAGGCCGGAGAAAATGAATGCTATGACGAATGAGATGTTCGATCTCTTTGAAGAAATCATAGCACAGGTACGCAAAGACGATGATGTAAGGGCGGTTATTCTTACCGGCAGGGGAAAATGCTTTTGCGCAGGTACGGATCTGAGCGGAGATGTACCATTGTCATTGGAAACAGAGCTTCGTTATATGAAATCCAAAGAAACTACCACTTCTACATATAACATGTGGTTATTCACCAGTATTCCCAAACCGGTAATCTGTGCAATCAACGGCCCGGCTGTCGGTGCAGGGTCTGAATATCCTTTACAGTGCGATATCAGGATAGCAGCTCAGAGCGCCAGGTGGGGTGAAGTATTTGTTCGCAGGGGATTGTTGCCCGATTCAGGCGCCGGGACCTATCTGTTGCCGCATATAGTGGGATTCTCCAAGGCGGCCGAACTGTGCATGTCGGGGGAAATCATCGATGCTGATGAGATGCTGCGGATAGGCCTGGTTCACCAGGTAGTTCCGGATGACCAGCTCATGCCGGTAGCTATGGAGCTGGCTAAAAAGTTCTTGAAGGCGGCTCCTCTGGCTGTCCGGATGACCAAGCAACTACTCTACCTTGGCCTTGAACGGACAATTGAACATCATGCCGAGGCTACGCGATACTGTTTCCAGCTTGCTACCAGGACTGAAGACATGGTAGAAGGGATCAACTCCTTCATGGAGAAGCGCGATCCCGTCTGGAAAAACAGGTAGTACTGGGCTGTTCCGCAGACAATTATCAAATAAAGGAGGTCGTAGATAATGGAATACAAGGAAATTATTTACACTTTGGAGGGGCATATATGCATCATCACTTTGAACAGGCCGGAGGCCTTGAATGCGCTGACCAATCTAATGCATATTGAAATTCAAGATGCAATATTGCGAGCCGGGCAGGATGATGATGTGCGTGCCGTCATTGTGACGGGGGCGGGCCGGGGCTTTTGTGCAGGGGATGATATTAAGAAAATCTTCCTTGATCCGAGCGCGGCCGACTCAAAAAACAGGGAGACCTGGCTGAAATACCTGCAGGGCGAACATATAATGAGCGGCGCCAGGGTATTGCTTAATGTTAATAAGCCGACTATTGCCGTCGTCAATGGAGCGGCGGTCGGTTACGGGTGTGACATTGCCGTTATGTGCAATATGAGGATTGCGTCAGAGAAGGCGCGCTTCGGCGAGGTTTTTCTGCGGGTTGGCTTGATCCCGGATGAGTCGCTTATTTTACTACCGCGCATAGTAGGGCTCGCCAAAGCCTATGAAATGCTGTTGACTACAGATATTATCGATGCACAGGAAGCTTTACGAATAGGGCTTGTCAACAAAGTAGTACCTCATGAGGAATTGATGCCGGCAGCCATGGAACTGGCTGAAAAACTGGCTAAGAAGCCCCCCATCGCCATGAAGCTGGCTATCGAAGGCGTCCGTCGGGGACTGGCTCTGCCGCTGGAGGAATTCCTGCAATTCCATTCCATGGCTTTCACCTTTGCCAGTGAAACCGAAGACCATATCGAAGGTTCAAAGGCCTTTGTGGAAAAAAGAGAGCCCGTTTTTAAAGGTAAATAGAACAAAAGAAAGTAACCGGTACCGTAAAGAGATTTAAATTTGATTATAAGAAGGCAGGCATTTATTTTTAAAACGCGCAAAATGTGATTTTTGTCATTTGCACAGCCACTTAACAGGCATTATCATTGTTTAACGGTTTATTGCATTCTGGTGAAGCATTATCACCGGTGGGAAAACCGAAAAAATTACTGGAGGAACAATATGAAAATTGTGAAGCTCTGCCGTGAAGGAACTTGCTGTCCGGCGGTTACCGTATTCGAGGACAGGGTGGAGATCGGGGAGGATGCCAATACCTGTGTTTTGACAGCAGAAGAGTTCGAAATCCTGAAAGAGAAAATTATCTCGAAAGAGATTTAACGCTTATTGAGCAAGCAGTCAATTGAGTCCGCCGCCCCGCCCGGCGGACTCAATTTATTATCAGGCTGAACGTTAAAAAATTTGAACTAAGTCCGCTGCAGCGGTATGCTTTATGGTTAATGTCCTGTATCTAAAAATTTTCTACCGAAAGGAATTTCATGAATATAAAAACCGCCTCCAATCTTGATGAAATCTTTTTCCCCAGGAATGTTGCCATCATAGGAGCTACAACTCAAGTTGCTTATCCGCTGGCGTTGCTGGGCGGAAAGATGCGGGACCATACCTTCATGGTCAATCCGAACTACAAGGAAGTGTTGGGGAAAAAAGCATACGCCAGCATCATGGACATAGAGGAACCCGTGGATTATGTAATTCTCACCCTGCCTGCTCGCTACGCTGCGCAGGCTGCCAGGGAATGTGTACAAAAGGGAGTTAAGGTTATCCATTCATTCACCTCAGGCTTCAGTGAGACCGGTCTGAAAGAAGGTATCGAAAGAGAGAAGGAGCTTATCTCCATCCTTAAAGGGAAAGTCAGGCTGATAGGTCCCAACTGCATGGGCGTATACTGCCCCAAGTCGGGACTTTCTTTCAATCCAGCCTCAACTCACGAGGAAGGGCATATAGGGGTTATCTCACAGAGCGGGACATTCGCCCAGTTCTTTATTCATGCCGGACACCCGAGAAATGTGAAGATCAGTAAAATAGTCAGCTACGGTAACGCTGCCGACCTGGACTGCCCGGATTTTCTGGAATATATGGCCGATGATCCCGATACCAGGGTTATCGCCCTGTATATTGAAGGCATCACGAATGGAAAGCGGCTGCAATCAGCGCTGGAATATGCCGCCGGCAAAAAGCCGGTGATTGCGCTTAAGGGCGGTGTCACCGACCAGGGAGGCAGAGTTGCTTCTTCTCATACCGGAGCGCTGGCAGGGACAGGAGAGACCTGGGCTACCATGTTCAAACAGGCCGGTGTGGTACAGGTGGAAGATTTCGATGATTTGCTCAATGCGGCTGTTGCACTGAACGAATCACCCCTCCCTGCAGGTAAAGGTGTTTCCATCATCACTTATTCAGGCGGTTTTAGCGTTGTACAGACCGATATGTGCATAAAGGCGGGCCTTGAAGTACCGAAATTCTCTGCGAAGGCGGTGGAGGAACTGCGAAAATTCGTGCCTGTGTCAGGAACCATGGTAGGCAATCCCCTTGATGCATGGCAACTGTTTTATAAATACGATGACAAAGGCGGCACCCTGAAGGATATTTTTCGCATCATAGCCGGAGAAAAAGATGTGCACTCGATAATCCTGCAGTTCGATGTAATCAGGTTCATGCTGAATATGTGGAGTGATACATTCGAAGAGTATTTTGAAGCCGTAGTGCAAAAAGTTCTCCAGGGTTGTCATTATGCGCATGAGTCGGGAAAGGTTGTATTTGTCAGTATGTTCCTCGATCCTTTCGCAGAAAACGAGATTGAGCGGAAATATAACCTGATATTTAAAAAACGTCTTGAAAATGAGGGCTTTCCGGTGTATCCTACTCTAAACGATGCTGTCAGGACTGTAGGCAGCCTATACAAGTTTACGGAAATGAGGCAGAGGAAAGTGTTGAAAACGGGGTAAAAGAAGATGAAGCCATCAGGATTTGCGGTTGTCATTGTTACTACTTCCAGCAGGGATGAAGCAGACAAAATAGCATCCGTGCTGCTGAAGAAAAGGAAAGCCGCCTGCGTTAATATCGTCCCGGGCGTAAAATCTCATTTCTGGTGGAAGGGCAAGATCGACAGCTCGGATGAGGTGCTGATGGTTATCAAGACCAAAGCCTCGGTTTTAGCGGATGTCACCGAGACAGTCAGGAAAAACCACAGCTATACAATACCTGAAATAATTGCCCTTCCCATAGTCAGCGGCGACGAGGACTATCTTGAATGGATCAGCCGGGAAGTGAGAGACTGAAGCTTTACGTTTGGAATTCAGTTTCTTTTGGGTTATTATAGTAGTCCTTTAAGAAGGAGAGGACCTTGTTCAAAGCACCGCGTGGGACCGTCGACATTCTGCCTGGTGAGCAGGCATACTGGCGGTATATAGAAGAGAAGGCCGAAACCGTATGCAGGCTATACGGATATCAGCGCGTGGATACCCCCGCTTTCGAGGACGCCGGCCTTTTTACGCGAAGTGTGGGAGAGGGAACGGACATCGTAAACAAGGAGATGTATATCTTCAAGGACCGCAGCGACAATGAGCTGGCTCTGCGGCCTGAAGGCACGGCATCCGTATGCAGAGCTTATCTCGAACACGGCATGGACAATTTGCCCCAGCCTGTGAAGCTGTATTACTTTGCGGATATCTTCCGCTATGAAAGGCCGCAGGCTGGTCGCTATCGCCAGCATCATCAGTTCGGCTGTGAAGCAATAGGAGAAGCGTCCCCCATGCTGGATGCCGAGGTCATTCAAATGGCGCTGGAATTTTTCAAATCACTGGGGATGACCCAGTTTACACTGCAGCTTAACAGCATAGGATGCAAACAATGCCGCCCGGATTATTTACAGAAGCTGAAAGAATATTACGCTCCGCTGGCCCCGGGCTTGTGCGACGACTGCCGTGCCCGCATAGTAAAAAATCCACTACGACTGCTGGACTGTAAAAAGCCGGGCTGCCAGGCCGCGGCGGAAGCAGCGCCGAAGAGCTCGGAATATCTGTGTGAAGATTGCCGCGATCATTTCGACGCGTTGAAAACATACATGGAAGCGTTGAAAATTGAGTATAGTATTAACCATCGGCTGGTGCGCGGGCTGGACTACTACACCAAGACAGTTTTTGAGGTTCAACCCCTTGAGGGCGGCTCGCAGAGCGCGCTGGGTGGAGGCGGGCGATACGACGACCTTATCGGTGAGCTCGGCGGCAAACCCACACCGGCCATCGGATTTGCCACGGGGCTGGAACGTATCGTATTGAACTTGAAGGATCAGGGGATAGAAGTGCCGGAACAAAAAAAACCGGCTGTTTTTATGGCCTGCATGGGAAATAGTGCTAAAATAGTAGCACTCAAAACCGCCTCGGACCTGCGCGAGGCGGGAATTTCTGTAATCGTTGCCGCGGGCGACCGCAGCCTTAAAGCGCAGTTGAGGCAGGCTAACAGCGTAGGAGCTACCTACGCTGTGATTATAGGCGACGATGAGATAAAAGAGGGCATGGTTACACTGCGTAACATGGTAACCAGCGATCAACAGGTAGTTGACCCCGAGGAGCTAAAAAGAATCCTCGGGACGCAGGAATAAAAGGCCCTGGAGGATTTTCTGGAATGGACGTTTTAGAAGCCATTAAAAACAGGCGAAGCATCCGCCAGTACAAGGATATGCCTGTCTCAGATGACGTGCTTAACAAAGTGCTCGAAGCCGCTCGCTGGGCTCCTTCCTGGGCCAACACCCAGTGCTCACGTTATGTGGTAGTAAAAGATCCGGCTGCCAAGGTAAAGCTGGCAGAGTCCCTTAACAGGGGCAATCCCGCTACCGAGGCTATCAAGACAGCACCGATCGTTATCGTGATCTGTGCAGAGACGAAGAAATCGGGCTACTACAAAGGTGAAGCAGCGACAGACAAAGGCGACTGGTTTATGTTCGATACAGGTATTGCCATGCAGAATCTGGCGCTGGCTGCGCACTCGCTGGGACTGGGCACCGTGCATGTAGGATATATCCCGGACTCAAAAAAAGTGTCTGAGATACTTGACCTTCCCGAAGGAATTATTGCTGTGGAAATGACGCCGCTGGGATATCCCGCGGTTGACCCCAAAGCTCCTCCCCGGAAAGAACTGTCGGAGATAGTTTCCTACGAAAGATACGGAAAACATTGAGATAA
>JAQUQM010000019.1 GCA_028716085.1 Dehalococcoidia bacterium
TGCCGTGCCCTTTGGGCATATCCCCTGTCCCACCCATCTGCCAGCGGATGTCGCCCTTAAGGTACATCTCGGTGGTGCTCATGCTCTCCACACCGCCGGCTACCATAATTTCCGCATTGCCGGTTTGAATCATCATGGTGGCAAATGTGATTGCATCCAGCCCGCCGGGGCAGCGCCGGTCGATGGTGAAGCCAACAGCCTCCACGGGCCAGCCCGCTTTAAGCAGCGACATGCGCGCAATGTTCACGTATTCCCCGCTCTGGTAATTCTGCGCCATGATCACTACATTGATGTCTTTAGGTTCCAGTTTTGACCTTTTAACCACCTCGTTGAGAATGGGCGCCGCCAGGTCGTAGGCCGGCACTGTGCGCAAAGCACCGCCGAAATTTCCGATGGCCGAACGCGCCGCGCTGGTGATAACTACTTTGCCCATGATAATCCTCCGTATTTATAGATATTTATTCAGAGTCGCCTGTCCGGCGATTATAACACTATTTAATACCATGAGATTGCCACGCCCCGATGTAATCGGGGCTCGCAATGACAGATTGAAAAAAGCTCGCAATAATACATGCTGCCCTTACTTGACTCCGATTTCGCGTGCGATGACGCGAAGCTGTATTTCCGAAGTCCCCTCGGTGACGCTGCCCAGCCTGGCGTCACGGAAATAGCGCTGCGCTATGGAGTCTTCCATCAACCCGTAGCCGCCGTTTATCTGGAGAGCTTCCGTAGTCGTATGTATGGCGGATTCCGCCGCAAAAAGCTTGGCCATTGCAGCTTCCCTTGTGTGGTGCTTTCCCTGGTCGTACAGCCAGGCTGCATGATACATCATCCACCTTGCCGCCTCAATTTCCATTGCCATGCGCGCCAGCTTGAATGCATTGGCCTGGAAAGAGCCTATCGTCTGTCCGAACTGCACCCGGTCATTGGCGTAGGCAAGCGCGTTGTCGTAAGCCGCCCTTGCCAGGCCCAGGCTGCGCGCGGCGTGCGATATCCTGCCGCCCATAAGTGACTCGATAACGTACGTGAAACCTTTGCCTTCCTCGCCTATGAGGTTGGCTGCAGGAACGGCGCAGTCTTCGAAAATCAGTTCGGCTGTTTCACTGGAGCGTGAACAGAACTTGTGCATTTTGGTGCGTGTAAATCCGGGCGAATCCTTCTCCACAATAAAGAGGCTCATGCCGCCGCGCGATCCCTTGCTTTTATCCGTGTAGGCCGCCACGACCACGAAGTCGCAGATCGTGCCGTTGGTTATGAAAATCTTTGTCCCGTTAAGGTAATACTTACCGTCCTTTTTGGTAGCAGCGGTCTGGAGAGCGGCCGCATCGGATCCTGCATTGGGCTCCGTCAGCCCGAAGGAAGCTATTTTCCTGCCCTTGATGGCCGGCACCAGGTACTTCTGTTTTTGCTCTTCGCTGCCGTGTTTGTAGATAGCGGCCGTGCCGATGCCCCCCTGCACCATGGTGGCGGCGGCAAATCCGACCGAATAATAGGCTACCTCTTCGACGGCAATGCACTCGCCCAGCTTGCCAAGTCCGGCAGCGCCGTATTCCTGCGGATAGCTGAGGCATAGATAGCCCAGGTCGCCCATCTGGGAGAAAAGCTTGACGGGAAAGACACAGGTTTTCTCAGCTTCCTCCACCAGCGACGCTACCTCCCTGGCTGCGAAGCTGTGGACGGCGTCTTTCAGCATTTTTTGTTCTTCAGACAGCTCGAAGTCCATTTTCCAATCTCCTTAATTTATTGAAATCACCGGCGATGCCCGTAAAAATCATATCACGATGCCTTGTACAGCGCGTGACATTGTAGCATATAATAACCTGAAATCAATCAAGCGACCTAATATTATATACAGGAAGAGGAAATTTAGTACAGCGCCCCTATCTTCCCACAGGACGGAGTCGAATTCAAGTATAATTATAAGGAATAAAAAGGAGGAAAATATGGCTGAATTCAAGACGATTCTCTATGAGAAAAAGGGCAATGCGGCGTGGATTACGCTGAACCGGCCGGAAGTGCTCAACGCGCAGAATGATCAGTTGCGTGCGGAGGTGGTCGAGGCGCTGGAAACGGCAAGGGACGACGACGGAGTACATGTCGTAGTTATAACCGGCGCCGGCGAGAGGGCCTTCAGCGCCGGGGCCGATATAAGCGAGTTCCCCAAAAGGTTTCCTGCCGATATCATCAAGTGGAAAGGGCGCAAAGGCCCCTATATGGTAATCCGTGAAATGCCCAAGCCCGTGATAGCTGCCGTAAACGGCCTGGCATTCGGCGGAGGCTGTGAAATAATCCTGGCCTGCGACTGTGTGATCGCCGTGGAAGAAGCACAGTTCGGCCAGCCGGAGGTAAGGGTGGGCGTCATACCGGGCGGAGGAGGCACGCAGGTTCTACCGCGGCTGATCGGCGAAAAGAAAGCCAAGGAGCTGATTTTCAGCGGCCGCCCCATCACCGCCGCTGAGGCGCTGCAGATGGGAATGATCAACCAGGTGGTGCCAAAGGATAAACTCATCGAGGCCACCGAGAAAATGATCGGGGATTTTCTGAAGAACAGCCCCGTAATATTGAAGCTGGCCAAGCTGGCGGTCAATAAATCGCTGGAGACCACCCTATCGGTGGGCATGGATTGCGAACGTGATTTCTTCGCGCTCTGCTTCGGCACCGAGGACCAGAAAGAGGGCGCCAGGGCATTCCTGGAGAAGAGAAAACCGAACTATCAGTGCAAGTAGAAATTATAATAGCGTCATTGCGAAGCCCCGATTACATCGGGGCTGTGGCAATCTCATGAATTGTATCGGGGTAAAAAGAAGGTATCGTGGCAAAACTAGACCTGCAGCTTAAAGACAAGGTTGCCGTCCTTACCATGAACGAGGACGACAACAAGCTCAACCTGGATATGTGCAATTCCCTGCTGTCCATGCTCGACAGGGTGGAGCGTGAAACGGAAGCCCTGACGCTGGTTATCACGTCCGGCCATGAACGGATCTGGTCCAATGGATTCGATACTGACTGGATCGAGGCCAGGCTGGCAGCGGGCGATAAAGCAACTGTCCGGGAGTTCCTGTCCAGGGACCTCGAGCTGCGCAGGCGCCTGCTCTTTTTCCCCCTGCTAACCATCGCAGCCATCAACGGCCATGTCTTCGGCGGCGGCGCCGTGATGAGCTGTTGCTGCGATTTCCGCTTTATGAGGGCGGACAGGGGATTTTTCTGCATCCCGGTAGTAGACAGGCAATTCCCCATCCTGCCGGGAACGGCAGCCCTGCTTCAAAGTGTCATGCCGTTCGCCGTGGCGGAAGAGTTGGTGCTTACAGGCCGGCGGTTCACAGGCGCTGAATGCGCCGCCAGCCATATCATAGCAGGCGCGTATCCCAACAATGAGCTGATGGATCGGGTGATGGCCTTTGCCGCAGGGTTGGAAAAGGGCAGGTGGATTATAGGGCAGATGAAGCAGGTGAAGAATGGCCGGGTGTTCAAACTGATGGAAGAAGACCTCGAATATATTGAAGACGGTAAAGTGAAGGTGTAGTCTTCAATTGAGGCCTCTGTATTCGTAGCGAAATAATAAAGGCCGGCGGCAGGATGACTGTCCTGCCGCCGGTTTAGCTTTTTTATGCCTTGAAGGTAAGGGAGACGGCATTGGCAAGTTCGACGGAATCTCCGTCTCTGAGTTGCTGCCTGCCTCTTCCCTTGATCGAAGCCCCGTTCAGCCTGGTGCCGTTGGTGCTGTTGCGGTCCTCGATGAAATATTCGCCCTTCTCATATCCCAGGAAAACATGCTGCCTGGAGATCAGGTCGGCCCTGTCATGTGCCAGCAGTGACTGGAAATCGTGGCGTCCCAGCGAACCGGAGCTGCCTGCCAGCGATATCATGTCACCTTTGGGTGTAACGAATTTGGCCGGAAGGCCGCTGGCAAGGGCTGTAGTCCGCGGATAGTCCGTGGCGGCTGTGGTTACGGTGGTGGAAGGCGCATAAGAAGCCCGCGTGCCGGCATAGGCTGCGGCGGGTTTCCTCATCAGCATCGTTACGATCACCGCCGCCGCTACTGCCAGAAGGCCAATGAGCAGGCCGTACATCAGCCACAGGTTAAGAGTGGGGCTGCCGTCGCTGTTGATGCCGCCGGTTATGATACTGGTGCCGACGCTTTGCACGCTGGCGCTGCTGGTGGTTGTGTATGTAGTCAGCACGGGCGCCACCGTTACAGTGGTGCTGGCGGTTACAGTGCCCGCGCCGTTACCGGCTGACAGTACGTATGTTGTGGTGGAGCCGGGAGTCAGCGTATATGATCCCGAGCTGGCCACGGTGCCGATTGTGGGCGATATGCTCACCGTGCTGGCGTTATTGACCGACCAGGTCAGCGTGGTGGAGTACCCCGGCTGAATATAGCTGGGGCTGGCCGTAAATGAGCTGATCACAGGGGCGTAAACCGGCTGTACAACGGGACGCTCAACTACTATCACCTGTTGTACCGGTGGTATAGTGCGGATATAAGGTGACCATCTCCAGGTGATAGGCCATTGCCAGGGTCCATGAGTCCATGGGTTGGGGGGTGTAGGGGGCATCGGAGGAAACGGGTGAGGAGGTAGTGGCGGTGGGAAG
This sequence comes from Dehalococcoidia bacterium, assembly GCA_028716085.1. Lineage (GTDB taxonomy): Bacteria > Chloroflexota > Dehalococcoidia > GIF9 > UBA5629 > JAQUQM01. The sequence goes on from JAQUQM010000019.1 coordinate 4,594, forward strand.
GGGGGATGATGTCCGGGCAGGGGTGGGTCACTCGGCGCCTGCAGCGATATATCCTGTTGATACACCAAGCCAGGCGTGGCATGCGCGGGAGTAACCGGCAGTAAAAGCGCCGAACATGCCAGTGATATTGCTACCAGAGAAAATACTGCTTTCTTCAAATCGTTTTACCTCCTTATCTGCAGTTTATTTTCTGAAAGTGAAATTCAATTTTCCGGCAAGATCGATTACATCGCCGTCTTCAAGCGCCTGCCGCCCGCTGCCTTTGATCTCGACGCCGTTGACTTTGGTGCCGTTGGTGCTGCTGCGGTCCTCGATGTAATACTGGGTATTCTCATACCAGATATTGATATGCTGCCGGGATATATAGGTGATCTTGTCGGCCATGAGGAATTTTTCGAAATCCTTGCGGCCGAACGACCTGGCGTTGCCGGCCAGGATGGTCTCGCTGCCGTCGGGCATAACGAGCTTCGCGGGAGCGGGCTCCACGGGAGTAGTGGCAGGGTAAGTGCTGGTCGGCTTGGTGGTTTCAGCGGTTGTCGTGGCAGCCGGTGTGGTCACCGGTGCCTGTGTGACGTTGCCTTGCGTTGCCGGGACTGCACGCGGCTTCCTGAGAAGCAGGACGGTTATCAATATGGCTGCTATCGCCAGCAGGGCGATCAGCCCGTAAAGCAGCAGGGGCGGCTGTTCTACCGTGACGGTGACCGATGTTGTCTGTGATGTGCCGTCCAGGTAGCTGGCGGTGAGCATGTAAGCCGTCGTCTGGTCGGGAGCTACCTGCGTGGTCCCGCTGGCGGTGAAAGTGCCGATGCCGGAGATGGTCACGCTGGTTGCCGCCGGAGCGTTCCAGGAGAGCGTTGCGGATTGCCCGCTTTGTATCGTGGTCTGATCGGCGCTGAAGGTTGGCGGCACCCGCGGTATTACCGTGATGGAAACCGTGGATGATACGGGATTACCGGTGTTACCGGTGGCAGTCAGGGTATAAACGGTGGTGGCCGTTGGTGTTACGGTTGTAGATCCCGAAGTGGCGACGGTCCCCACGCCCGGAGATATGGTTACGGTGCTGGCGTAGGTCGTATTCCAGGTCAGGACCGCCGTCTGCCCGGACTCGATGGAAGTCATATTCGAGCTGAAAGAGTTAATCTGCGGAGGATTGGGCTGCGGGATAGGCCCGTATATATCGGGCGGATAGTACCCGCCGGTGAAATTGAAGCTGAGAGTGCGCGTTGACCAGGAATAACCGGAGAGGTACCACAGCTTCCAGGTATAGTAGCCGGCGGGATCGGTTGTCTGGGCGGAGAACGGCCCGATCTTCCAGACGCCCGCATAGGGGCGGTACCACCTGTAACACAACCAGTGGCCGTAAGTGGATGCCCCGCCGGGATAATATTCCCACAGATAGAAATAGCCCGGCCCGCTGAATGAAACGAGGAGATAGCACAGCTCGTTGCGGTACAGGGAATTTACCACCTGGCCATAGCTGTTGACGAGGTATGCGTTTACAAGCGATCCGGAGGAGCCCGGCAGGATGGCGGGAGGGGGCGTAATCTGCAGGCCGGGCCACGTTTGATTGTATGTTTCCACTCCGACCTGCGGCTCTACCATCTCTCCTCCCTCGGGCGGCGGCTGCCATGACTCTTCAGGTGTGAGAGGTGGGGAAGGTTGCGCGTAAGCGGGTGTGATCAAAGCAACGGTGCATATGAGCGCCAGGGTTAGCGCCAGCAACGGTGAAATTAGTTTTTTCATTTTATAATCATCTCCCTGTTGTGAAGTTTCTTCTTGGGATAAATATACGCAGGATGCAGGACGTTTGCTTGACCCCGCCCTGACAGGTCACTGACAGCTTTCTGACAAAAAATTCACCCCGGAGCCGCAGGCGATTGAGGAGCGTTCATTTTGAGCGGGCCTTCCGGGGGCGCAGGTCATGCGGCGGATTTTCATCGGTTCTTCTCAGACGGGAGGCGTTGTACTATACTGTTAGTAATTTGTGGGGGTATAGACTATGTGCTGTATTGTATCTTTGTTTCTGCTTATCGGTCCCCGTATTGCGTTGCTGGCCATGTGGCTGTTTACCGACATGATCAGCCGCGCCTTTCCTAATTTCATCATACCGCTGCTGGGATTTATCTTTCTGCCGTTCACTACCATCTTTTATGCCTTTGCCTGGGGGCCGGGAGGAACGATAAGCATCATCGGCTGGGGGCTGGTGATACTGGGCTTTATCATCGATATCAGCTCTTATGGTGGCGGCGTATACAGTAAGCGCAGGGGGAGCTTGGGGAAGTTATAAAGGAATGTGGCGAACTTAGTGCACATATTAGCTACGGCATGTGCATGTTATAGTCGCGGTTAAATTCTTTTTTCGCTGGACCTGCACTAATATCCCTGATGTTTGGTGGTGTAATCGAAGAAGTTTTTTATGGCAGATTTACAGCTATTATTTGATTCGCCCGATTTTTTTCAATTGATACTGCATTGGACCGGTGGCTCAGGTTCTTGCACCTGTCAATAGAATATACTTCATAAACATATGAATGGTCCCGATCTATAGGCGCGGCAGTTTGAACCTGGAAAAAGGTATTAGTGATGGGCTTCCCCCCGGTCAGTTCCTGTCCAAATAAAAAGTTCTGTTTTTTGTGCCATTGGTTTTCATAAATCACAAAGCCCCAAAAATCAGAGGGCGGGCTATAGGGGAAATCCCATGATAAGCGCAGGTTTAGAACCGGGGGCGTGTATTTGCCCAGCTCAACACGTAAGTTCACTGGTTGGGGTGGAGCTTCTTTATCAGGTATGGATCTGACGGTAGCTGCTTGCCCGGCCTGAAGTATGAATTGTTGGGTTCCCCGCGGTTGAACAGACGGGCAAAAATGATAAGGCAGGCCGGCTGTTTGTCCGGTAATTCCGGCAATTTCCAGCAAGACGATGAAGCTCGATGAAAGATTTACAATGCTGAACCGGACAGGCAGACTGCTGTTGCCGGCCTGCAACATAAAATCAGTGAAATTTCCGATCTGCTGGCTTTCCCCTCTTTGCAGTGTTACCTTTCCCAGTAAGAGGGTATTAACGCGATCCTCGTTTTTTATTTGGATTTGAGAATTGCCTGTAGCCACGACCTCCTCCTTAACTCTAAGCTTATTTCGAGCACGGCAGAATAATCTGCATAAAGCACAGGGCAGACATGGCGCTCAGAGTATTGTCGGCGACGTTACTTAATAAGCTCAGATGCCGAGCTGTGATTTCAGGTTTTCCCTCAGAGTATCAATTCTCATTCCGCTGCCGACAACCGGCAGTAACAGTAAATGTTGCCTGCCCATAGGCGGTATGTTAAGCCAGTATGTCCATGAATTAGGATACATCGGTGCGCACCATAACATCTGGTCGGGTTTCGTACCTACATTAGGGATGGTAATGCTTACATCTACATATGTGACAGAGGATAGATTATCTACCTGGATCGGCGGGTCTTTCGGAATGGGCTGGTTAAACCATACATCGATGTACTCGAATTTTCCTATAACTTGCGACTCGTTGTAAAACATCCTGGGCACTTCTATTCTTTGCCCGCCTGCGAGGATTGCATATCCGGCAACCTCCCCCCTGCCCTTATTCGTGATCCTTACACAGCTATAATTAAAATAAGTTTCCCTGAGCTGTTCCCATAATTTGGTGTCATTCTTTATGGCTAATAATTTCTCGACCTCCGCACGGATACTGCGTATAACGACCTTTTCCTCGCCCGGTGTTTTTGCCACTAATTTTTTTTCTGCCATTTCATTCCTCCTCATAGTCCAATTTATTTCCCAGGCTTGCGAAACCTGCTGGTTAATCCGCAGTTGCAACATACTATATCGATGACATAGAAGTTCTCCGACTTCACTTTTTCCAGGCAAATCGATGATACGGTACATTTCGTGAAAAATGGACGGCGCCCATCATACGTAACAGAATACTGACTGCCACACCAGTTGCACTTCTCTTCAATATCAGCAGGCAACGGAACGATTAAATCTTTGGTCATATATCCACCCTCCTTGTCCCTTACAAACTGCCCCTTGCGAGATTCGTTGATGTAGGACATGCGTATTCTACAGTACATTTCCGGCCTTGGCAATACCTGAATGAACGGGGTATTTTACCGCAGTAAAATATGCTGAAGCCTGTTGATTAATTACTGAATCTCTGCCTGATCCGAAATAGTCAAAACCGGGATTTTTATATGATTATTGCCATATCGTCAGCAGAGTATTAACATAACCCGGACTATAAATAACACAGGGGTGTAAAGATGATTAAGATGTCAAAGTCGGAGCGGATTAAGGCGGCACTGGCCGGCGAACCGGTCGACCGCGTGCCCGTGGCTTTCTGGCGGCACTGGCCGGGAGATGACCAGCAGTCCGCATCGCTGGCCGAGGCTGCCCTGGAGTTTCAGCGCCGCTACGACCTCGACTTCATTAAAATCCCGGTTTCCTCCACCTTCTGTGTTGACGATTACGGCGTAAAGCACGCCTACCGCGGCAGTGCGCTGGGCGACCGTGAGTACCTGGAATATGTTATCAGGCGTATAGAGGACTGGGATAAAATCGAACCGCTGGATGTACATAAAGGCACCTACGGTCGTAACCTTGAGGCGTTGCGTATTGTCATCGAAAAGCGGGAACCGGGCACGCCGGTCGTTTTCACCATGTTCAATCCGCTGGCCATGGCCTGTTACCTGTCCGGCGACGAAACCTTCCTGGCGCACTTGAGGCGCGAGCCGGAGCGCGTGCAGCTCGCGTTGGACGCGCTCACACTGACCTGTTCCAGCTTCGCCCGGGCGGTTATTGAGGAAGGGGGCGACGGAATCTTCCTGTCCGTCCGCGCTGCCAGCTATGAAGTCATGGGTGAGGAGGAATACCTGAGGATCGGCAAGCCCTGCGACATGGAGGTCTTTAATGCAGCCGCCGGCGGCTGGTTCAACATACTGCACCTTCACGGCAAACATCCCATGTTCGTGCCGTTGCAGGACTATCCCGCGCATGCCGTGAACTGGCATGACCGCACCGCAGGTCCGGATTTAAAGGAAGCCGGCCACCTGAGTACCAGAACACTGATGTGCGGTGTCGAACAGTTCAGGACGCTTCAACTGGGCAGCCCCGAAGATGTAGAAAACCAGGTTCGCGATGCCATCAGGCAGATGGACGGGCGCCGCCTGATTGTCACGCCGGGCTGCACCTATCCCATGGGAGTCCCGCACAGCAACCTCATGGCGATGAGGCGGGCAGTGGAACCCCAGAAGAAGAAATCCTAAACTCTAAGTTCTAAATCCTAAACAAACCCGAAGATTAGATCCCGACCCATACATTTATGTCATTGCGAGCCCCGATATAATCGGGGCGAAGCAATCTACTGCGCATCATTGTGGCAGGCCATGAGATTGCCGCGTCGTCCCGATGGATCGGGACTCCTCGCAATGACGTGTTATATTGAGTTTTGAGCTTTGATATTGGAACTTGTTTAGTATTTAGTGTTTGGGGTTTAGGATTTATTATTTTATTCTCTTCTGCACCTTCTTCCACGTATCCGTGATGAGGAAGCTCTCCTCCATGTTGTTGACCATCCTGGTGAACTTGGTTATGGGCGCGGCAAACGTAATGACATTCGGGGAGACGAAGGGGCGGGCCGAGGGATCGAACATCCCCATGACGCTCCTGGGACGCCTCGATTTCAATTGGAGGTAGGGGGAATAGACAATGGAGGAACATCCCGAGCCGAATAGTGCAAGAACACCATCGGGCCTGGCCTCATCGAAATTGGACAGCGTAAAAAGTCCCGCCAGCACATCCGGTACGGCGAAGAAGATGACCACCTGCGGCTCGTCCTCCTTCTCCAGCATGTCCCATCTTTTAAATACGATATAGCGGCCGGGCGCTTTAAACTCCGGCAAATATTCCATGGCCTGGTTTACAAGCTGCGGTGTCTGCTTGTAGCGTTCTCCCTCGAGCTTGCCCGGAATGCCGCAGGAAAGGAAATATGCGAAATTCGGCCTGAATTTCCCGGTGTATCCCAGGTATCTTTGTCCGCCGGGGCAGCCGATGGATTTCACATCGAAGCATAAGGACCTCCCCGCCCTGACTTTCTGCAGCGCCGCTATTACGCACCTGTGCATGGAACCTGGCTTAACCGGTTCGGCGCGGCCTTCTTCATCGGTGTAATAGAAAGTGATGGGAAGTTCGGCGTCATTGAAATACTTTTTCCACAGCGTAATGAACCTTTTTTTATCGGTTGCTTTCATTTTTCTACCCCCGGTATATTATAGTCTCCTGCTGCAATAACCATGAGCCGGCATCCTTTGTTGAGATTCGACTGGCCGCGGTTACATTACGGTGCAGTTACGTTATAATAAATCAGTTGAGCTTTCATAAATCGGCATGGTTCAGGCCTTAAACCGGAGCGCTATCTTAGGGAGGCAAGTGAAATGTCAACGGGGAAATGGAATTTTGTCATCGGCGTATCCCTGCTGCTGACTGTAATTTTGCTGATCGGCTGTTCCACCACGCCGGGCAAGATTAAAGTCAAATTCGGCTCCAAAAATGACTCGAACACATCCTCTGACCAGGAGCAGACCTCGCAATCCACCCCATCTTATAGCAAACCGCAGGTGAAAGATCCGGAGATCGTCTTTTTTACATCCGACCTCACCAAGATCACTTCCGGGGAGCATACTGCCTTAAACTGGAATGTTACCGGGGCGACCAAGGTCAGCATTGACCAGGGAGTGGGGACGGTCAACAGCCAGAGGGGAAGCAAGGAAATCTCACCGACGGCAGACACTGTTTATAAACTAACGGCTACCAACAGCGCGGGGAGTGTCACCAAAACTGTGACCGTGACCGTAACCGAGCCGGGGCCCGTAACATCGCACCTGCCGGCGCCGCCAGAACCTTCGTATACGCCTCCGGCAACTTCGTCTCTGCCCTCCACCTTGCCTCCTGTCATCAGCTTTTTTTCCGCCGGCCCTGCTGCAATCAGCGCCGGGGGCTGCTCAACACTTAGCTGGCTTGTCTCGGGAGCAACTTCCATAACCATTAATCCCGGCGGGACGGTAGTTACAGCCTCGGGCAGCGCACCGGTATGCCCGGCGGCCACTACTTCCTTTACGCTGACGGCCACCAATGCGGCGGGCAGCGTCAGCAGCACGGCCACCGTTACCGTCTCCGCTGCGCCTCCTGTACCTGCGGCTGTGCCGGTAATCAACAGCTTCTCCGCCAGCCCCGGCAGCGTAACTGCAGGGAATTGCTCGACATTGAGCTGGCTGGTCTCCGGCGCCACGTCGATTGCAATTAACCAGGGCGTGGGCGCTGTCCCCGCTTCGGGAACCGCGTCTGTCTGTCCTGCAGCCACCACGACCTTTTCGCTGACGGCCACCAACGCAGCAGGCAGCGTCACAAGCACTGCTGTTGTCACCGTCTCCGCTGCGCCGCCTCCTGGAGTTCCACCTGTGATAAACAGCTTCACAGCCAGTCCGGGAAGCATAAGTTCCGGAGACTGTTCCACGTTAAGCTGGAATGTTTCCGGCGCATTGACCATAACCATCAATCCCGGCGGCATGTCTGTGGGCGCGTCGGGAACTTCGCCTGTCTGCCCCGCAGCCACCACCGGCTTTACGCTGACGGCCACCAACGCAGCAGGCAGCGTCAGCAGCACGGCTACTGTTACAGTCGGCGCTGCGCCGCCGCCACCGCCGGGTGATGCCACGACCTGTGAGCAGGCTTTATTCGATGCTGTCAATGCCGTAAGGGCGGCCCATGGAAGGGCTGCACTGACCAGGAACAGCTATATAGACGGGCTATGCCGGACGCATGCTGCCTATATGGCGGCGGCAAATGCGCTCAGCCATGACAATTTCCTGGATCGGGCCAACCTTATCAGGACCAATATTCCGGGAATGAATCCCTGCGCTGAAAACGTGCTTCAGAATAACATTCCCTGCGATGCCGCAGACATGGCGAATCAGTGGGAGACTTCACCCGGGCACCATGACAACATGGTAAACGCTTCGTATACTATATCGGGCATGGGGATTGTGATAGACGGCGGCGGTAAAATCTGGGCCTGTCAGCTATTCGCCGGGCCGTAACTTCACGACCGGTACTGCAGCTTTCTCCACGTGTAGATGATTCCCAGCACGAAAGATGAAAAGATCAATGCCAGGCTGATATAAAGGATGAGGTTAGGATCGGCGAGCTCATCTACCACAAAGCTGCCTGCTGATATGCTGCCCACGTAGACTCTGTACGTGCCCGGCTTGCTCCTGCTGACTGTGAAATCAACAGTCCGGATCTTCCCGCTTTCAACAGCCACTACCTGGTTATCCACCTCCTCCCCGTTGACATATAACTTTATCTTTGCCGCGCCGTTCACTGTACTCTTGTTTACTACCGTGGCAACTATTGATACCGGCGCACCGGGAGCAACTCTGGAAGATGAGATTGAAGCCGTCTGCACCAGCACATTGGGAATAGCTACCGGTTGAGTTGGAGGCGCAGTTGTTGTGGATGAATGGGAAGGGGGCTGGGTGGCAGTATGGGCACCAGGTACCCGGTTCACTTGCCCGGCCTGTGGTTGCTGTTGCTGCAAAGGCAGCGCCACACCGCCCGGGTCCACAATCGTCCCGTTAGCGACACCGTCACTATCACCGGGGCCGCCGTCGGTTAATGCGATTGTCAGGATATTGTCGCCGTCATTATGTCCCACAAGGGAAGTGATGTTTACCCAGCCGGTGGCCTCATCATATTTCCAGTACTCCGCGGTTATCGGGATATTGGAAGGATAAGTCAGGATGAAGTTAACAGTTGACCCAACCGGGATATCCGTGATCGAATAGGAAAGCAGGCCATAAGGGAAGGTTACTGTAGGTTTGCCGATATTTGGTAAGGTAGCCTCACTAACTGCCACAACGTTATTTAGCGTCCCCGAGGTAGCATTTGTGTTTATCGCTCCCAGTCCCGTCAGGGTTGGAACGCCTGTGAAAAACGACTTTTGACCGCCGGATGCACAGTCACAGGCTGTTTTGCCGGGAGGAACAACCCATACGCTCCAGGTGTATTTTTTTCCGGGAAGCAGGCCGTGTATATCGGTCGTGAAAACGCCGGTGTTCGTGATTGTTTGAAGAGGAGTGGAAAAGGCTGTATAGCCATCGCCGCTTATATTTACGTAATTGAACCAGCCAAGAGCGCCGGGATACGAGCCCAGGGAGGTCAGGTTTGCGCTGAGTGTGGCTCGGTAGGTAATGTTATCAGCCGGACCTTCCTGCTGAATATTGGTGGCGTCGACTGCTGTTACCTGGGGCGGATTAGTTGTTGTAAAGAAAGTCCACTGCGGCCCCAGCGCTTCCGCGCCGTGGCTGTCCCTGGCTACGATCTTCCAGCTATACCTGGTTGCTGCCTCAACAGGCGGTACTGCAAGAGTAAGAGGAAAAAGTGTTCCCGTTTGATTGCAGGAAACCATTCTGAACGCCCATTCGGGAGGCGAGCCCTGCCAGGCCCAGCCGTGACACCTACTCAGGTAAACATCGTACATAACACTGTCACCATCGGGATCGCCGCCGCTCCAGCTTAAATTGTCAGTAATTGGCACACTCGAAGCTAGGAGCGCTGGAGATGGATTTGACGGTATATTGGGAGGATTATTCCCTTCCGCAATATCGATTTTGCTTATGAAAGCGTCAACGCTGTTTGTGTTAGCTTTCAAGGGCTGGCAGGCGTTCTTGATAGGGAGATCCCAGCTGAGAATATAGCCCCCAGTATAGAGGTAGCCCGTCTGATCCAGGAACAATGGTAGAGAAGTTTCAAAATTGCTGCCTCCGAGAAACGTGCTGAACTTCAAGCTGTCCGCACCTGATTTCGCAGTATCGATCTTACAGATGAAGACGTTGTCTTCAACACCACCTCCGTATGGGATACAATATTGAAAAGGATACTTGAGGGGGAAATCGCTGGAGCGCGTGGAGCCAGCTATATAAGCACAGGCGGCTGCATCTACTGCAACATCGTTCGCTGTGTCTTCATTATCGCCGCCGAGATATGTAGAATACTCTATGATGCTGCCAGAGGAGCTCAACCTTGTCAAAAATGCGTCGAAGCCGGTCGATTTAACTGTTTGATAGGCGTTCACAGTGGGGAAATCGGTGGAGTTGGTCATGCCGGCAATATAGGCACGCCCGTCAGTATCAACAGCTATTCCGCCGAAATTCACTTCATCAACTCCCTTAAAACCGTCATATCCGGAACCGCCTATATATGTAGAGTAGACCAGGGAACTGCCCGTGGCGTTCAGCTTGGTGATGAAGACATCGAGGTTGCCGCGGTGTGTAAGCGCGGGGTTGAGCGTGGGGAAATTAAGGGAAGCTGTTACACCGAATACATAAGCGCAGGTAGCATTATCCACAGCGATATCGACGGCGGAATCCAGACCGCTGCCTCCCAGGTAAGTGGAATATATAAGGCTCTGGCCGTCGGAGGCTACCTTGGTGATAAAGGCATCGGACTGGCCGGCGCTTTGTCCCTGATACGGATTCATCATAGGGAAATTTGCAGAAGAAGTAGCACCTGTGATGTAGACACAGCCGGACATGTCGATCTCTATCCCCTGCGCAAAGTCAAATCCGCTGCCTCCCAGGTATGTTGAATATACAAGATCGTTGCCGGCGGTGTTCAGCTTGGCAATATAGATATTCACTTCACCGCTCATGGCTGGCTGCATAGAATTCCTAGTCGGGAAATCGGATGACTGAGTATTGCCCACTACGTAAGCAAATCCGCCTGCATCTATTGCAAGCCCTATTGCACATTCTTTTAAACTGCCACCAAGATAAGTGCAGTATACTAGGCTGGTTGCTCCCGATTTGGATGTGTCGATTTTGGCAATCCAGGCATCACCCACATTTGGCCCTTTAACCATCTGAAATCCGGCCTTGACGGGAAAATCTGCAGATGCTGCATACCCCGCTGCATAAACACACCCCGCTGCATCTGCAGCCAGTGCAAAGCAGCAGTCGTTTAGTGCGCCACCCAGGTAGGTGGAATAGACCAGCGACGGGTCAATAATCAAATCATGCCCCGTATCATAATCCGCAACATTAAAACCGTATGTAACATCTGATAATAATGCGAAACTGCCTGTTATATCCTTTTGGACGCTGCCAGTTTCCTGGAAAATCCTCAGGCGCTCCTGTTTAAAGTCGCCACAGGCGGTTTGCAGGATAAGGTCCCCGCCTTTCATGTCGAGTCGCTCAATACCGCTGAGAGACAGTTGGATGTCGTCCACCCGACCGCCGGGATGCACGATGAAGTCATAGGTAAAGGCGCCTTCTTTGCCGTAAAGCCTGAGGTCTATATTTTGATAAATATTTTGGTATAAAATCTCATTTTAAGCGGGTATATCAGTCTGCCACATGGAGGCGTCATTGCCTATAAAATAATTGAATATAGTCTCTGCTTTTCCACTACCTGTTATTTCAGGTAAATTATTGGCTCCCTCGAATGCCATACTGAATACAAAGCTCTGATAATCTTCCTTAGCCGCGTTTGAACCATTATACGTGATAGGGTTATACAGAGGATTTGCGACGGGGCGCTGCAATTCGAAGTATATGCTGCCTGCTGAAAGATATACATTTCTGCCGGGCATGCTGGAATAATATAGAACTTGGCTGTCCAACTGGCCGTGGTTGGCGATGAAGAGCAGGGGAAGATTGTTCAATGTTTCTACAGCGCCTGGGATAGCAGCCGTATCGGGCTTAAGCGCAGATGAGTCGGAGATTGAGCTGCCGTTAACAGATGAATAAAGTGAGGGCTGGTGACCTCGCAGGTCTACGGTAAAAAGCAGGAGAGTCAATACTAATATCACAGCCATTGCAGAAAGAGAAGCCTTCTTCCATATGAGCATCTCGTGCCCTCCTACCCATGTCACTTTGCCGGCAGTATGTTATTTGGTAATCCGACAGGCTGACGCAGTTTAAAAGATTACGCTCAAAATGTCAATAAAGAACATCATTGCTGTTGATATGAACAATATTTGTTCGGGATTATAAAAGCTCAAAGCTGGAAGAATTTGATCTGCACCACGCCGGCCGGCTCGATGATGTCCCCGTCTTCCAGGCCGACCTGACCCTTGCCTTTGATCTCCGCCCCGTTGAGCCTGGTGCCGTTGGTGCTGCCTGCATCCTCGATGTAGAACCGCTCCCCGGAATATATGACTTCGAAATGCCTCTTGGAGACCAGCCCCAGTTCGTCTATATCTATCGTGCGGGCGAGGTCGCCCCTGCCGATGGCCCTGCTGTCTGCGATGGCGATATCTATGCCGCCGGGTATGGCCAGGCGCGCCCTCATGATAGCAGCAGGGGTCCGGGTATCAGGCGATTGCCCCGTTTCGACGCCCGGGGAGAGCAGTAAAACTGCCGGCTTCTGTTTCTTCCTGCCGTACGCCCTGTACAGGTAAATGCCGAGCAGGGCAAGTACCGCTATCAATGAGGGGCCTGTAACCAGCACCACCGGATTGAGCATAAAGCTGTCTGGCCGATCGCCTCCTGTCTCCTCTTTAACAGGTGCGGGCATCGGCGGCGGTGTGTTTACTACGGGATTATCTTTGATATATGTCCAGTAGACCAGGTTATCCTGGGGCTCCGCGGGATTCTCCGCAGACCACTGGCCTCCGCTGTAAAACCAGATCCTGTAGACATGCTGTCCCTCCGCTTCATCCTCCGCCGGGCTGAAAAGCCCCAGCTTCCAGAGGCCGCTCTGCGCGAGCTGCCACTTGTAGGCCAGCCATTTTCCCTGGAAACCGCTATTCCCGGGGTAGTATTCATAGATATACAGCCAGCCGGGTGTATTGATATCTATATCGAGGTACCAGTTCTCATTTCCCGTTACAGTGTATTTGTCCTGCGATGATGCATTGAGGAAATTTGCCGTGAATCCCGGCGCAGCATCTTTAGCCTGCGCGGAAGGCCCCTGCAGGATGAAGTTGACCGGCGGCCTGACCTCCTCGTGCGCAGGATCGCTGGTGGGGATGTCGGGAATTGTATAGTTCTCCGTGGGCGCGCCCATAGCGCCGGCGCCTGCGGTGTTGGCCCCGGTCAGCGCAAGCAGCGCCAGGAATACGGCCGGCACGATGAGAAGCAGGCCTCTCATCCGGGTACGGCCGCCTCCACAGGCCTCATGGGGCTGCCGGTTACCGACAATAGCGCCGCCAGCATGGTGCGTGCGTCGGCGAACCTGCTGGAGGACGAGAACATGACAGCCTGCGCCAGGCATTTGGCCGTCCGCCTCGAGATGCCTGCCGCTACCAGGTAGTCGGCTACTGCGGCAGCCTCTGTGAACGAGCGCGGCCAGTTGGATTTGATCAGGTTGGAGCAGACATCGTTGGGGTGCTTGAGCGTGAGCAGGTAAATGCAGGTCTGCGCCACGCCGCAGAGGTCGCTGCGCTGGTCGCTGTTGCCGCCCGTGAAAAGCTCCGGTATATCGAAGCCGCTGTTGGCGATCTGTGTAAAGGGGTCGCGGCTTACGGTGTCCTTCTTGATCTCGTTGAGGTTTTTCGCCGTGCCGAAATCGATCAGCTTCACCGAGCCGTCGCTGCACAGCATGATATTCTTGGGATTGATATCGCGGTGTATGATGCCCGCGGCATGGATATAGGAGAGGGCGTCCAGCACCTGGCAGGCCCAGTTGATCACCGTAAACTCCTCGTGGGGAGTCCTGGGTGAAGATGACATCATGGTTTCACCCGTCACATGCTCCAGTACAAGGTGGAATTCGCCGTTGTAGTAGAAGTCTTCAACGTATTTGACTATGTTGGGGTGGTTCAGCCTTTTGAGGAAGGCTGCTTCCAGCATGAGCTTTTCCAGGTATACGTTATCCATGGTGGTGCCCCGGCGCGGCGTTTTGATGATGCAGGTTTTGCCCGTGTTGCGCTCGGTGGCAAGCCAGACGGTCGCCATACCGCCCTGCTTGTGGGGCTGCAATTTCACATCGTAACGGCCGTTGACGCCGAACGTATCGGGCGTTGCCGTTAGTGGTGGTGTCTGGGCAGGCTTGCCGTTGGCGGCCGGCAGCTTGCCCTGCCTGTGGTTCTTCACCCCCTGCACTATGGCAACTGTGATGGGTATGCCCATGCAGATCAGCACTATGATGGCGATGGCGGTATTGGTATCGAGTATCATGCTATCCTCACACTTGTTTGCGCTGTGACAACGGCCTGCCACGAGGGCAGGTTGGCGGGCTTTATGATGATGACGGATATATTGTCCGGGCCCCCTGCCAGGTTAGCCTGTGCGGTCAGGTCGGCGCACGCGCGGTTGGGGTCGGGGGAATTCAGCACGGTCTCACGGATTTGCTCCCCGGTCAGCACACCGCAGAGCCCGTCGGAGCAGATCAGTATGTTGTCGCCCGCATACAGCTTGTACCTGAGCAGGTCGGGTGCGCTGTCCGCGGCATAGCCCAGGACGCGCGTTATCTCGTTTCTGCGCGGGTGGTTCCTGGCCTGTTCCTGAGTGATCACGCCCGCGTCCACGAGCTGCTGCACCATGGAATGGTCCTTGGTGGCCTGGATGCTCTCCCTTGAATTGATAATGTAGCAGCGTGAATCGCCGACGTGGGCTATATACATGTCGTCCTCGATGATGAGGGCGGCGGTGAAGGTGGTGCCCATGCCGTGCAGCGACCTGTCGCTGGCGGCCTCCAGGACGCTGCTGTTGGCCTCTTTGAAGGCAATTGCCATGATTGACATGGGTGGAGCGGGTGACGGGGCCAACATGCCTGCCAGGCACTCTGTGTGGAAGGTCTTAATTGCCAGGTCGCTGGCTATTTCGCCGGCGTTGTGCCCGCCCATGCCGTCCGCGACGATGAAAAGGCCGGCGCGGACCGCGCCCGCGTGTGTCATTATGTCGAAGGTGGTGCAGAGGATGCTGTCCTCGTTGAGCTTTCTCAGCAGTCCGGTGTCCCAGCTATAACCTGTTTCCATTCCAGTTTCCTGCGCTTAAGATAACCTGAAGGTCAGCGTAAGTTCCGGCTGGCTGGACAGCTCTATTTGATCGCCGTCCTTGAGCGGCTGCCTTCCCTTGTGGTAGATATCTACGCTGTTGAGCCTGGTGTGGTTGGTGCTGCCCGTGCCGTCGCGCCCGTAGTCCTGCACGTAGTAAGTCCTGCTGTCGCAGGTTATCAGCAGGTGCTGCCGGGAGATGCTCATCAGGACGTCTTGGGGCAGCGCGCCGTCGAAATCGCTGCGCTCGATGAAGGTGGGCGCGCCGCTGAGCACGATTTCCGAGCCGCCCGGCATCGTGATCCTGGCCCTGGGCGCCGCCTGGGCTGTTTTATCGGGCCGCTGTTTTTTCGCCCCCTCGGCCGGTTTGATTTCCTCGGCTTCGGCGAAATACTTGCCGCAGGCATAGCAGAAAAAGCTGTCCGCGTCGCTCAACGCCCGGCACCTGGGGCAGATGGTTTTCCCCTCGGGCACGGCGGGCTGGGAGGGTGCGGATGGCGGCTGGCAGACCTGCGAGAGCAGTTCTTCAGCTGCTTGCTGCTGTTCGGTTACCTGTGGCTTTTTTCCGGGTTTTTTGGTCATCTTCGGCACGCTTTCAGAGTATTATAAAAAGATTAATCAATTATTAAGGGCGGCTGCTTGACAGCTATCTGACGAATACCTAATATAAATCTGACAATTGAGCGGTTATACGATGTATATACTGAATATATTATACGGGAAAGCGGGCCGGCAGCCTGAAATGATGGGAGGGTCAGCTTGGCTTTTCTCACTGTAAAATCGGGGGACGCGGAGGATGCAGGCAAGATATTTACGCTGAATAAATCCAGCCATATCATCGGCAGGCGCACCACGCAGAGCGCGCCGGATATCGAGCTTAATGACGAGGTGGTCTCGCGCCGGCACCTGGAGATATTGCAGCAGGGAAATAAATATCTGCTGAGGGACCTGGGCAGCACCAACGGCAGCATGCTGGATGATGACAGGATCATCCCCGACAGGTTATATGAGCTCAAACACAACAGCAGGATCGGGCTGGGTGTGGAAGGCGACAGGGCGCGTATCGTGCTGGTATTCAAGGAATCCGAGAGCACCAATATCATCCACAGGAAGGCAGCTCCGGCCGGGAAGCAGGGCAAAGCGCCTGCGGTGGCCTGGTTGAAGGTGGATGAGGGAAAGAAGGAAGCCCTGGTGGACGGCGAACAGGTAAAGCTATCCCGGAAGGAATATGAGCTTTTACTCTTTCTCTATCGCTATGCCGGGAATGTGTGCTCACGCGATGAGATAATCGAAGCTGTCTGGTCCGAAAGCCAGGACCCCGCCGCCATCTCCGATGCCACCATCGACCAGCTAATTCACCGATTGCGTGAAAAGGTGGAACCGGAACCCGCCAGACCCGTGAGGATTGTGAGCAAGAAGGCCTTCGGGTACATGCTAGTGTAAGAGTGAAAGTGATCAGCAGTCAACCATATCAAAAGATTCTGCAGAGCTATGTAAATGAATGTTCTTTCAGGTATAATAGACCTGATAGTGAAAGGTCTATGTTTTAGAATTTCCTCGATCGATTTGTACAAGTTTCTGAATAGGGCGATTTACTTTGTGTAAAAATTATAGAAACTCTGGTTTTGATAGCGGTGGTTGCAGCTCAGCTGATGTGTCGGATTTTTCATTTGTCGAGTTTTTACTTTAGGCAAACTATAATGCCCCTTTTGAAAATTATATCGTACAGGGGGTAAGTTAGTTATGTCCGTTGTGAAGAATGTGCCTGAAATAGAACCTTGGAAACGCCGCTTATATCTACCTGCATATAATATTGGTGTTGCTGCACATTATGCAGGAACATCTCCCCAAACTGTTGGATACTGGTTTTACGGAGGTGGTGATCTTGGCCCTGCTCTACCTGGTAAAGAACAACGCAAACCGTTGACATATCTCCAACTGATTGAACTCGCCTTCGTAGCTACGTTTCGCAGGCTTGGTGTATCCTTACAACGTATTCGCAAGGCCAGAGAATACGCTGCCACGAATCTTAATTCAGAGTATCCCTTTGTGGAATTACGCTGGAAAACAGAAGGGACACACATGTTATTAGATCTAATAGGCATTGAAGAAGATATTGAACTCAAGAAATTAATAGTGGCGGATCAATATGGCCAATTAGGTTGGGAAAAGCTAGTCGGTGATCGATTTGTTCAATTTGATTATATAAATGGATTAGCTTTAATATGGCATGTTGCAGGCAGGGAATCCCCTGTAATTATTGATCCCCGTATTGCATTTGGTGCGCCGACAATACGTGGCATAGCTACATGGGTTGTTAAGGGGCGCTGGGAGGCCAAGGAGACAGTACAAGATATAAAAGACGATTTTGGATTAACAAATGAAGAGATAAAATATGCATTTAGATTTGAAGGGGTGCCCGTGGCAACATGACCTTTTTCTTTGACAGAGATATAGGAACATGTTTACCGAGGGCACTTATGATACTGAAATTGCCCGTCTGCTACCATCAGCAACGATTCGCAATGGACAGTAAAGATGATGAGTGGATGCCAGTAGTCGGACAAAATGGGTGGATATTAATAGGGCATGATGCCAAACATCATTTATTACCGAACGAACTTTATGCAATAAAGCAATATAATCTTGGATGCTTTTATTTGTGGGGTGGTAATGCTACACGGTGGGATAAAATGAGGTGTTTCGCACGCGCATATGGGCGAATTATAGATGCTATTGATTTGACTCCCAAACCATTTATCTATAGAGTAACCGAACGTGGCTTATTAACAGGCCTTCCTATCAGTTGAAATATTACTTGCCCGCAAGGGATAATTACGTAATTTTTTTCTTTCGTGTAACCATTTTTTTATATAGATTATATACTCAGGTAATGGCATAAATTGTAAATCAACATCCTGAAAACCTTCCTTTTTTCTTTTTGCATAGAAGTCAGCCATAAAGGTATTAAAATCATCCCAAATACGGGTAGCACTCACAGCTGTATTTAAATCATTCTCAACGAACCAATTTCTTACGTGCCTAACAATATTTTCAGGTTCATTGCCGTGAGGTTTTATATCAACTCCCGAAAGATCTGATAGTGATTTATGATACTCATATGGATCTTTTTCAAAAATTAAAAAAATTTTATTTTTTAATTTGTTCGATTCAAACAACCTGCAACCCAGATCAATGCCTAATTCCAGCGGCATATTCAGTCTGAAGTATTCGTTCGCTTCTTTGGATCGCATGATGGAAAGATCATGTATACTAAACTTGGATTTCTGAATCAATTCACATATCTTCTCAAGTCTTTGTTCAGCTGAATTAAATCTCTCCTGTGCAATTCTGGGATTATATCCTAAATAAAGAATTACAAATAAAAGAGGTCTTAACAATGGTATAAACATTTGATCAAACGGACAATTGATGAATACGTTTTTATCAAAGTCTGGGTTAGATAACTTCAGCGGTGCTTCTTTGCTTTTTCCCATTTTTGAATAGAGCCATCTTTTTTATGGACAACAATATCGTGTCCTTGGCGTTTTAGCCTTTTAGCACTGCTTATTGCATCATTTTTATCTTGATGTAAGCTGCTTGCCCTTGTCGATCCTTCTTTCTTTATAGCCCATCCCCGATCTCTAGCTATAATATGTGCCCTTTTCGGTAATTGCTTTTTATATGCCATCTTTTTCTAATCCTTACTTCCTCTAATCCGTGGTGGTATATCATCAATTCAGTTTGTACTCTTGCCCAAATCTTAAGCTATAAATATCTATATATTGCCATAATAGCATAATCGACAACTTGTTTATAGCAGCACATTATTTTCAAGAATAAAATTGCTTGTTACTAGTACTTATAGCGGATATACATAGTCGAGTTAATAGCTTAATGATTACTAGAGAACATTCATTTTATCAGCAATATTATGAAGCTGCTAATGAGCCATGCTAATTGATAATCTATGACTTTTTAACAACTTGACGAGGAGCTCCATGCCGATCTTCTAGCGATTTGGATTACAAATAGTTGATCTATAATTTCTTACTATTTCCCTCATGGTCCCGTTTTTCAGCAATATCACCTGTAATAAGAGTATTAATTGACTTTTCATTATCATGGTGCCTTTTTTCACCTACGCTTTTCTCATTCCTTCGCTGACCCCAGTCTTTCCTCTCTTGGCGGGCAAATAGCTTGATATGGGGTTTTTGGCTGCACCTTTCTATCATGTTGTAGAGTTCATCGGGTAAATATGGATACTAATAAACCGCTTTACTTAACTTAATAATGGATGGCATTTAAATCCCGCTCTCGATGCAATATTCCCTTAATGTATTCAATGAGGCGAAGAATTCCTTCATCATGGTGCCTACAGGGTACATGCCGCGCCGGGCGACCGAGATAATACCGTCCTTCTCCCTGGTTATGCCTGCCGTTTTGAAGAAGAGGAGCTCTGCCCGGAGCTTTGAATGTATATCAGCCTTGAAACGCCTGCGGAAGGCTGCGGCATCCAGCTTCATGCCGAAAAATTTGGTCAGCATGTAGTAGCGGCGGTGCTCCGGGTTTGAAAGAAGGCGCATGCGCACAATGGGTAACCTGCCGTCTGAGATCAGCTTGTGATAGCCTTCCAGTGAGAAGGAATTGACCAGGAAATCGCCCCCCAGGAAACTGACGGCCCCCGCCCCTATGCCGATATAGTCATCATAGTCGACGATATACTCGTCAATCATACGGTCGCCGCGTGAGAAACACCAGGCGGTAGAGGCTTTATAACCGCTATCGAGCAGCTCATGCAGGATGATATCGTAGAACTGCTTTTCACGCGACGTGTCCACTACTCTGAATTTCCTGGACAGGGCATCCATTTTATGCGGCGAGGACATGAGCGGATAGAAGGTGGCCTGGTCGGTGCCCAGGGTCTTGAATCTCTTCACATCCGCTTTAAACTGCTCCAGTGTTTGCGTGGGGAAGTTGAACATGAGGTCGACGTTGACGGTATCGAACTTGCCTCCCGCCAACCTGAGCTTCTCTATAGAGTCTGCGCCCTTGAAGAGCGTCCGTCCCATGTCCTTGAGCAGCCCGTCATCGAAGCTCTGCACCCCCACGGAGAGGCGGTTGATGCCAAGCTGCCGCAGCAACCCGATTGTCTCGGACGTGAGCTCGCGGGGTGTAGTCTCCAGCGAGATGCGCCTGGCCTCGAACTTCGACCGTAAATAGTTGATAAAATAATCGAGCTCGTCCATGAGCACGGTGGGCGTGCCGCCGCCGAAGTAGACGTCGTTGAATTTGAATCCCAGCCCGACATACATATCGAGCTCCCTGCGCAGGTCGGCGAAGTAGCTCCTGGCTTGCTCCTCCTTATAGAGGTAGCGGTTGAAGCAGCAGAAGGGGCACAGCGTGCGGCAGAAGGGGATGTGAATATAAAGCGAAACCCTGTCTATATGCGTCCTGCCTTCACCGGCAATGCGGGACAGGTCTATTTTATCGGAGAATTCGAGGAATTTCCTGCCTTCACGGCGGACGACTGAGCCGACGAACCAGGGGATCATGGTTATGAATTATACAGCATTAAGGCAATGAGATTGCCACGTCCCGATTACATCGGGACTCGCAATGACATAGTGGTGGACCCTCACCCTGACCCTCTCCCTGGCAGGGAGAGGGTAGTTTTGGATACAAGAAGGGCCGCGCCCTTCTGTGACTTCCCGCTTGTAGGTAGAATTACGATGTGACGACAGGAGATTGCCACGTCCCGATTACATCGGGACTCGCAATGACGTAGGTGCTGGGCAATGAGATTGCCACGTCCCGATTACGTCGGGACTCGCAATGACGTGGTTGGCGGGCCAGTGGATTGCCACGTCCCGATTACGTCGGGACTCGCAATGACGTGGTTGGCGGGCCAGTGGATTGCCACGTCGTCCCGATAGATCGGGACTCCTCGCAATGACAGGAAAAATATTATACCTGTATGGCTATGCCGTGGCTGCTGTCGTCGGTGAGGATTTCGAAGGCGGCCCGGTGCACTGTGGTAAGCATCTCGGACGAACCTTTCCTGCTGCCTTTTCTGTAGGTTATCCTTAAATTGCAGGAGGCTATCTTGCTGTTGAGGCAGTATTTGTTCCCGCCGGGAGGATTGTAGTAATTGAGCCCGGCGAACCGGCTGCGGTCAGCCCATATCCTGCCCGCAATGCCCATCCTCTCGTCCTCCGACCCGAACTGCCAGTCGAAATAGCCGAACTCTCCATGCGCATAAAGCGTGCGGGTGATGCTGTTGAGCGCGTATTCCTCTCCCCTGTGCCTCAGCACAACGGGCGTCATCTTCGGCGTCCAGACGGGGCCAAGCTTAACCCGCGCGGTGGCAACCTCCAGGAAGCTGCCGGTACTGTTATCGAAGCCCGCCACCTGTCCCCAGGCATACAGGTCGGTATGCTTCGACCCCCAGTTGTGGTTCTGGCTTCCCACCCAGTTTTCAATCCTTATCTCTTTTCCGTCTACCCTGAGCGTGCCGTTGAATTGTGCCAGGGGCAGCGGCACCAGGCTCTTGGCCTTGGGAAAGCCGCCCGAGTACAACTCCAGCGGCAACAGGAACAGCGGTCTGCCGTCGCCGCTGTAAGACAGATCCCAGGCGATCTCGTGATTGTGCGCGGCAGCCCTGCCCGACAGCTTGCCGGTATCAAGTGCCGAGTCGCCTATTTTAACATCCAGCCCCGAGGACCCGAACGAGCAAAGGCTGAAAGGAAATTCGCTTTTTACCGCCGTGTTAGTATTATTTTCGCCGTCGAAATACACCGCCCACAGCTCGCCTATGGCTTTTTCGGGATGGCCCTGCGGGCTGAACAGTGTATAGCGTATCCAGAACGCCAGCGGCTTCTGCGGGTGATTGGCCCGCAGGAAATAGCTCTCGTAATGGCCTTTTTTCTGTCCCGGCCTGTAGATTGTGTTATTGGCTTTGCCCGACCACTCAATTTCCAGTTTCTTCATATCAGCCCTCGCCCGATATTATCTCAGCAGAATGATATACCCCTCAACATTTTTTTTCCATAGCCTAATGTTGCAAAAATGTGCAGATTGTCATATTATCAATTTAAGACAATATAATTTCAGATACATGATAGTTCGCAGGGGACATCCGTAAGTATAGTGAAAAAGGACGGCAGGAAATTTACCCGGATTTTAACCTGCTCGCTGTTTGCGATTGCCATAACCGTCTCTCTTGTCTTCCTTGCCTGCGCCAAACCGGCAGGTGATTCCTCCCAAAGCCCGGCCGCCTCTGCCGATAACTCATCCGCTCTACCTGTCACGCCTCCTTCTGCTCCGCCTTCCACACCGGCTGCTGCACCCTCCGTTGCAACAACTCCACCCCCTGCAACTTCACCACAGCCTCCGGCTACGCCACCTCCTGTATACACGCCTCCTCCAACCACCAATACCGTTGACCCCTCTGTCATTATCACCAAGCAGGCCAGCCTGATGGTGCTGACACCGGAGGACATGGGACAGGGGTGGCTCAAGAGCACGGGATCTCCGCCCTCAAAACCACAGTCCTATTCCTCATCAGTGGTTCAATATATCCAGGGCGGTTCCTTTCCTCCCAAGGTACTCAATATGGCCATGGTCTTCCGCTCCATCCCTGCGGCCCAGGCTGTATTCGAATCAGAAAAACCGGCCAATAAGACGGTTTCATATCTCGATATCGGTAATGAATGCTTCCTGGATACTTCGGTCCCCATTAATAAGGAGCTGGTATTCAGGAGGAATAACGTCGTTGAATGGGTCTGGTTGCAGAATGACAAAACCGGCGACCCGGAACACTACGCGCGGATAGTTCTGCAGAAAGTAGCTCCCTGACCAGCCTGCCCTTTAACCTGCTTTGGTATCACGCGCTATCACGGCGGCGCCGAGCGCTGCCATTAAACGGGGATTGTCAGGTACGAGCACCTTCACGCCCAGCTTCTCCTCGATACTCTGCACCAGTCCGGAGTCCAGCGCGCCGCCGCCTATGATGACAATGTCCTTCTGAAGTGTGACGCCGCGCGCCATGCCGCTGATCTTGTCGGCTATGGAGCGGTGGATACCTGCCAGTATATCCTCCGGCTTGTCCCCCTGCGAGATGCGCGTGATGACCTCGGTCTCCAGGAATACCGTGCACGAAGTGGAAAAATTTGATGGTTTGGTAGCCTTGAGGGACAAAGGCCCGATCTCGTCCATGCCTGTCTGTAAAATACGCGCCACAACCTGCAGCAGGCGCGCGCTGCCCGTAGCGCAGATCTCCGATATGTTGAAGTTGATGATCTGCCCGGCCTCGTCCATGGTGATTATCTGGCTCCCCTGGCCGCCGATATCGATGATGGACCTGGCAGTGGGGAAGGTGAGGTTAACGCCGCGTGCATCACAGATAATGACACCGTGGTAGCTGTCCGCGCCGGCGTTCCTGCCGCCGATTCCCGTAGCTGCGCTGGCCGTGATATCCGATTCCTGCAAACCGGCGCTTTGCAGCGCTGCGGCTCTTGCCGCGACCGAAGTCGTGGCGTAATTGGTGCCCGACGGTATCACCGCAGAGGCAACCATCCCGCCGCCGTCTATAACAACAGCCTTGCTGCCCACCGACCCAATATCGAATCCGAGGAAATACCCGCTCACCCGCTTCCCTCCCCGTATTCTATATACGCCTCACTGAGCATCTTCTCCCGGTGCGTATCGTACTCTCCCTTCTGGATGAGCTGGAAAGCCTGCTCGCGCGCCAGTATGGCCGCGCCCAGTGCGCCCGTGATCAGCGGCTCCTGCGGAATTGATACGGGAACGCCCTGCACCGATTCCATGGCCTTTACCATGCCCGGATTCTTGGCCACGCCGCCGGTAAAGACCACCGGCGTCTCCACCTTGAGCTGCCTTGCCAGCTTGACCACCCGTGTGGCAATGGCTATATAGACGCCTGCCAGTATATCCGGCAGCGGCTGGCCTTCGGAAAGGCGCGAGATGATCTCCTGCTGGGCGAAGATGGTGCAAAGGCTGTTTATCTTGACCGGCGTATGCGTCTGCAAAGATATGCGCCCCATCTCGTTGACCTCGAGGCCCAGTGTCTCGGCTGCTACCTCGAGGAACCTGCCCGTCCCCGCAGCGCATTTATCATTGGTCAGGAAATCGATGAGCCTGCCGTTTTTAATCCTGAGCACCTTGGCGTCCTGCCCTCCTATATCGATGGCCGTCCGCACGTCGGGGAAGAGCGAGGCCACCCCTCTGGCGTGGCAGGTCAGCTCGGTGACCTGTTTATC
>JAQUQM010000020.1 GCA_028716085.1 Dehalococcoidia bacterium
CGTAAAGACCTTTTAAAAGGCGGACACCATTTCACATCTGAAACGGATACTGAAGTTATCCCCCATATGATAGAAGACGAGATTAAGAAAGGCCGTTCACTTGAAGAAGCGGTAATCACTGTAGCTTCCCGACTGCAGGGAACCTACGCTTTCCTGGCCATATCTACTAAGCAACCGGATTCAATAGTAGGCACGCGTAAGGGCAGTCCTCTGGTCATCGGGATGGGTGACCATACATCCTTTGCAGCCAGCGATTCATTAGCTTTAGCCGGTACTATCAATGAAATGGTTATTTTAGGTGAGTGCGAAACAGCAGCACTTAGTGCAGAAGGGGCAAGGTTTTATGACTCAACGGGCATGGAGATACACAAAACATTCGTGAAACCGGACATGACCTGGACGGATAGCGATAAAGGTGAATTCGACTATTTCATGCTAAAAGAGATCATGGAGCAGCCGAAAGCTCTCATAGCTGCTACCATGCAGGACAAGGAAACTTTTACCAGGATTGCGCTGGATATCCTCAGAGCAGACCAGGTTATCGTGACTGCCTGCGGCACATCAAGGTATGCCGCGCTGGTCGGAAGGTATCTTTTCTCCAGCGTCGGCAAAATATTCTGCGAGGTCGTCATGGCCTCCGAATTCCAGTACTTTGCCGACTCAGTCAGTAAAAATACCCTCGTGCTTGCCATATCACAGAGTGGGGAGACACTGGACGTCATCGATGGTGTCAAGCTGGCGAGGCAGGCAGGTGCAAAAATCGTCTCCATCATCAACAGGCCGCAGTCGATGCTCGGCGAATTAAGCCATCATGTGATTTACCTGAACTGCGGGCCTGAAATAGGTGTGGCAGCCACCAAAACATTCCTCAACCAGGTCGCCATTTTTTACCTGCTCTCGTTTTCCATGGTACATTCTTTCGATATGGCGGTTGACAACATCCGCCAGGTGAGCAAACAGGTCAGTAAAACAATCGATTGGAATACGGAAGTAATCGGCAGGATTGCCAGGGACTTTAAAAATGCCAATGATTTTTATTTTATTGCCCGTGCTATCAACTTTGCCATTGCCTCGGAAGGCGCACTTAAATTGAAGGAGATCTCCTATATCCACGCAGAAGGTATGCCCGCAGGTGAACTCAAACACGGCACGCTCTCACTCATCCAGGACGGTATACCTGTGCTGGTTATCTGCCCTGCCGATTACACGTACAGCGAAACACTAAGTAACGCTATCGAAGCCAAGGCAAGGGGCGCCAAAATCATAGCGGTATCCGATAATGATAACGAAATCTACGACTACTGGATCCGTATTCCTAAAGTTCATGAATTATTGTACCCCATTGTAGCTGTCGTTCCACTGCAACTGCTGGCATATCAGCTAACTATCCAACGTGGTTACGATCCTGATAAACCGCGAAACCTGGCAAAATCATTGACCGTTAAATAAATCAAGTTCTTTTTTTTAAATAGCACTGACAGATGATATTAGTTACCGGCGCTGCCGGATATATTGGCAGCATACTTACTGAAAAGCTGATCGACTCCGGTTACCAGGTGGTTGCGCTGGATAATCTGAGCAAGGGCCATCGCTCGGCAGTTCATAAAGACGCGGTTTTTGTAAAAGCAGATATAGGTGACCGACCCGCAATTAATGGCCTTTTTCAAAATTACACCATTGATGCGGTAATGCATCTTGCGGCAGATACGGAGGTCGAACGCTCTTTTGCGGAACCCTACCACTTTTTTTTCAACAATGTTGCCTCTCCGCTTAATTTACTCGACTGCATGCTCAGCAATAATGTTGGCACATTTATCTTTTCATCGTCGGCCGCTGTCTACGGAGAACCTGCTGAAATACCTGTCTCTGAGGTAACACCTACTTGCCCGATTAACCCCTATGGCGAAACCAAGCTAATGTTTGAAAAAATACTGCACTGGTTTAGCAGGACTAAATCACTTAATTCAGTTGCCCTGCGTTATTTCAATGTTGCAGGCGCGAGTGCTTGTCTGGGGGAAGACCACAAGCCTGCATCGACCCTAATTGCAGCCATAATTGATGTTGCCACGGGCAACCGGGATTTTTTGCCCGTTTTCGGCAATGATTATGATACTAAGGATGGTACCTGCATCAGGGATTTTATCCACGTTGTCGACATTGCTGATGCACATATAAAAGCTTTGCAGTATCTGCAGTCGAAAAAAGGATTCCATATCTTCAATCTGGGAAATGGAGATGGGTATTCCGTTATGGAAGTCATCGAGGCTGCAAGAAAGGTTACAGGAAAATCCATACCTGTGAAACTGTGCCCTCGCCGTCCCGGTGATCCCGTTAACGTTATATCATCGGCCAGCTTGGCCAGGTCAGAACTACACTGGAAACCATCATTCCCTAAAATTGAAAACCTGATTGAGAGTGCCTGGATATGGCAAAATCAGCATCCGCAGGGTTACAACGACTTTTAAAGATCCGGCGCATAACTATCGATTTTATTGCTTCTTATTTATAATATTTTCTATAATATAAAATCCTCGTTTCAGAGGATATATGTTCTGAAAGAATGCAATAATGGCCTTAAAAGAGAACAAGACAAACAATACATATATTATTGCCGTAATTCCATGCTTTAATGAAGAAAACTTTATCGGTGACATAATTAGAAAGACACGTCAATACGTGGATCATGTAGTAGTGGTCGATGACGGATCGACTGACAGGACATTTGAAATTGCAGTATCCGCGGGCGCCGATGTCATCAGACATAAAAAGCAGATGGGTGCAGGGGCAGGTACAATGGAAGCCTTTGAATACGCCAGGAAAACTAACGCCGATATCTTAGTTACACTTGACGGCGACGCTCAACATAATCCCGATGAAATCCCCAACCTGTTAAAGCCGATCATCAATAATGAAGCGGATATGGTTGTGGGCTCCCGTTTTTTAAAAGAGGCCAAAATTCGAGCCTATCGCAAATTTGGAATTGATGTAATTACCCGTAGCGTTAACTTGGGTTCAAAAGTAAAGTTCTCTGATTCGCAGTGCAGTTTCCGGGCACATAACAGAAAAATACTGGAATCTGTTTACATCAGTGATAATAGTTTTGGCTATAGTGTCGAAGTTCTGATTCAAGCCAGAAAAATAGGAGCCCGGATTGCTGAAACACCGGTATCGTGTATATATCATGACCAGGGCTCTACTCTTAATCCGATATTGCACGGCTTCTCAGTTCTGATGAGTGTTATTAAACATCGGATTAGACTGCGGGCTTAGTATATTCATATGTATTTCAATATGAGTAATAAGGTGGTTTCTCTTTGAAAACGGCAATTATCCTTGGCACCCGCCCTGAAATTATCAAAATGGCGCCTATCATTCGCGCCTTAGAAAAAAGCGGCACTGATTTTTTCATCCTGCATACCGGTCAACACTATACATATAAATTGGACCGTGTGTTTTTTGAACAGCTACAGCTACCTGACGCCCGGTACAACCTTGACGTCGGATCAGGCACGCACGGCATTCAAACAGGAAAGATTTTAGAGGGGGCCGACAGGATACTGCTTGCGGAGAAACCGGATGTCGTGCTCGTCGAAGGCGATACAAATTCCGTTTTCGCCGGCGCCTTAAGCGCCTGTAAACTGGGTATCAAGGTCGGCCACGTTGAAGCCGGCTTGAGAAGTTATGATAGAAGTATGCCTGAGGAAATTAACCGTATTCTCGCAGACCATTGCGCCGACTATCTATTTGCTCCCACATCAAGTGCCCGCCAAATCCTGCTCGGAGAAGGAATTCCGGAGGAAAAAATATTCATAACGGGAAATACCATTGTAGATGCCCTGCAGCAAAACCTTTCTCTTGCCAAATCGAAAACTACAATACTATCGGATCTTAATGTTAAACCTCATAATTACTTTTTAATAACCTTGCACAGACAGGAAAACGTAGATGTGCAAGCCAGGTTTGCTTCTATTATCAAAGGCCTCCAGGGACTGGTTAAAGAATTCAATATCCCTGTTATCTACCCAATTCATCCACGATCCCGAAAAATGCTGACGCAATTCGCTCTTGAAACCTCCGGGATAAACCTGATTGACCCCATCGATTTTCTGGAGTTCCTTGTGCTTGAATCAAATGCAAAGCTGGTATTGACAGATTCCGGTGGTGTTCAGGAAGAGTCCTGTATACTCAATGTTCCATGTGTGACTCTGCGAGACAATACGGAACGTACAGAAACTATTGAGATAGGCTGCAACATTATTGCTGGAACTTCGACGGATAAAATATTAGAATGCACGCACATAATGCTGTCAAGGAAAAATTCCTGGATTAATCCTTATGGCGATGGTAAAACCGGGGAAAGAATAATCAATATCCTTAAAGGAGTATTCCATGGCTAAAATATTGGTTACAGGCGGAAAGGGTTTCATAGGATCAAATTTGGTGCCTGAATTAAGACAACGTGGTCACGATGTATGGATATGTGATCTGCAACATTCCGAAGACAAGCAATCCATCAGGTGTGACGTGCGGGAATACAGGCAGCTTGAAAGGATTTTTGAGAAACATGCCTTTGATTATGTATATCATCTCGCTGCTGAATACGGGCGCTGGAATGGTGAAGATTATTTTGAAAATCTCTGGTCGACAAACACTATAGGAACAAAGAATGTTATCCGCTTACAGGAACGAAATAAGTTCCGCATGATATTTTTCTCCAGCGCCGAGGTCTACGGGGACTGGGACGGCAAGATGAGTGAAGATGTGATGGAAAAACACGTCATTACGCAGATGAACGACTATGCTATGACCAAATGGGTTGGTGAGCTTCAGGTACTCAACTCACACAGCATGTTTGGCACTGAAACGGTCCGCGTCAGACCTGTAAACGCCTATGGGCCCCACGAACATTACAGCCCTTACCGAGGAGTCATCCCTATGTTCATTTATAAAGCTTTGCACAATGAGCCTTATACAGTATATATGGGACACAAGCGGATTTTTGATTACGTCCAGGATACGTGCCGCACTTTTGCCAATATTGTAGACAATTTTATCCCCGGCGAAGTATACAACGTGGGCGGCAGGGAAGATTGGGAACACGATATCAAATATATATCGGATCTTATCCTGAAACACACAGGTAAAAAAGACCTGAAAGTAATCTACAAAGAGGCAGAGCCTTTCACTACGCGTTTTAAGCATATGGATTTCTCCAAATCACGGCGCGATTTAAAACATAATCCAATCGTGCCCATTGAAGAAGGTATCCCACTCTCTGTTAAATGGATGAGCAAGTACTATGGCATCAATGTCTAAAACCATACTATGAATATCCTAATCATTCAGGAAAGCGACTGGATCAAGCGGGGACCGCATCAGCAACATCATTTAGCGGACAGGCTTTCAGCCCGGGGACACCGGATCAACGTTATCGACTACGAAATACTGTGGCAGGAAGAAAAAGATAAAAAGCTACTGTCGCAAAGGCAGGTATTTCAACACATTCACCGGGTGCTGCCTTCAGCGGATATCAGCGTAATCAGGCCCGGCATCATCAAACTCCCCCTCTTGAACTACATATCTTTACTTTTCTCTCACCAGTCTGAGATTGACCGTCAGATAAAAGAGTTTAAGCCTGATGTCATCATAGGATTCGGCATCTTAAACAACTACATCGCACTTCGTGCAGCTAAAAAGCACAATATACCCTTTGTATATTACTGGATAGATGTACTTCACCGGTTAATTCCTCTTAAACCCGCACAGGACCTCGGGAAATACCTGGAAAGAAAAATCCTTCGACAAGCTGATCTGGTATTGACTATAAACGAGCAACTCAAAGACTATGTGATCAGCCTGGGAGCATCTGAAAGCACCAAGGTTATCTGTGCCGGAATAGACCTGGAGAAGTTTAATCCGTCAGCAGCATTTCAGGATATGCGCAAACAGTACGGTTTGAATGAAACGGATAAAGTAATATTCTTCATGGGCTGGATTTATCATTTCTCCGGCGTCAAGGAAGTGGCTATTGAATTGAGTAAATGTCCCGATCCGGATATTAACTTACTGATAGTAGGGGATGGTGATGCCTATCAGGATTTGCTGGACATTCGCAACAAATACAACCTCGAGGGTAAGGTTATATTAACAGGCAGAAGACCCTATACGGAGATGCCGGACTTCGTTGCCGCTTCCGATATTTGCATTCTCCCGGCTTATCCTGAGGAAAAGATAATGCAGGATATCGTACCTATCAAGTTATATGAGTATATGGCGATGGAAAAGCCTGTTATATGCACCGGTTTACCTGGCATTAGAAAAGAATTCGGTGAAGGCAAAGGGATTATTTTCGTAAACAAACCGGAAGAAACTCTTGATGCAGCCAGGCAGTTAATTGAAGATGGTATAATATCGGAACTTGGTAGAAAAGCCAGGGAATTCGTTAAGAAATACAGCTGGGATAATTTAACCGACGAATTCGAAAAAGCTCTGCTGGAAGCAATAAAAGGGAAAAGGAAATGAAGGAATATTTACAGAAATATTCAGGGAAAAAAATACTTATCACAGGTGGCGCCGGATGTATCGGCAGCAATCTTACCAAGGCACTCATTAAAGCTGAAGCCGATAAAATTTACGTCCTTGATGACCTTTCGGCCGCAGAAAAATGGAACGTACCGTTAGATCCGTCGGTTGTTTTTATCAAGGGCAGTGTATTAGATGATGAGGTCCTCAGGCGTGTTTTTTCCTACCGGCCCGATTATGTTTTCCACCTTGCAGCTCATTTCGCCAATCAGAATTCAGTGGATAATCCTGAAACTGACCTTGAAGTAAACGGCAAGGGAATTATCAAAGTATTACAGTATTCGCATCTTACCGGCGTTAACAGGTTTGTTTTCGCCTCCTCCGGATGCTCCGTTTACGGTAGCCAGGCACCCTTACCGCTAAAAGAGGATTTTATTTCTCTGCATCTGGATACTCCTTATCAGATAACCAAGCTGCTCGGGGAGCTTTACTGTAATTTCTATTACAATTACTACAAGCTGCCCGTCGTTGCTGCGCGATATTTCAATGTATATGGGCCGGGTGAGATACCGGGCGCATATCGCAATGTGATCCCCAATTTCATGTATTGGGCTATGCATAAACAACCGTTGCCGATTACAGGTACGGGTGAGGAGACGCGCGACTTCACTTTCGTGGAAGATATAGTGGCAGGCACTCTCCTCTGCGGGGTAGTGCCGGAAGCAGTCGGAGACGCCTTCAACCTGGCTTCAGAGACGGAGACCAGAATAATTGATATCGCCAATAAGGTTAACGAGTTGACAGGGAATCCGTCAGGCATTACTTACAGACAACGCCGTGATTGGGACCTTATAACACGCAGGCGCGCATCTATTGAAAAAGCCGGCAAGGTGCTTGGTTATAAGCCTAAAGTGAAGGTTATGGACGGTATTAAAACAGTCTATGAATGGATACAAACAAATCGGGATAAAATTGAAGCTTGTGCCAGATTCTAATTTTTGGGAGGAACGATGTCTGACAAACTAAAAGTCGCCGTAGTCGGCTGCGGAGCAGTTACAGAGCACAGGCATATTCCAAGCTTTGCACGGATAAAAAATAAGGTCATACTGCAGGCAGCCTGCGATAAAAATGAGGAGCTTGCGCGGAAGGTAGCCCAACACTACCACATACCAAAAGTCTATACCAGCCAGACTGAAATGCTTAAGTCCGAGAAGATCGATATAGTCGATGTATGCACGCCCCCACAGATACATGCTCCCATAGCCATCGAAGCTCTGGAGAACGGTTGCCACGTCCTCCTCGAAAAGCCTATGGCGCTTACTGTCTCAGATTGCGATAAGATGATAGACGCGGCCAGGAAAAACAACCGCAAACTCTGTATAGTGCACAACGTATTGTTCCACCCGCCCCTGGTGAAAGCATGCAAACTGGTAAAAGAAGGAGCCATCGGTAACTTCATCGGCATGCGCATCCTTTTGGCTGATCCCAAAGACGAAATGATCATGCGCAAAGATTACTGGATCCACAAGCTTCCCGGCGGCGTGATCGGCGAAACCGGTCCGCATCCCGTATACATCTCTCTGGCATTCCTTGATAAAGTTAAAGCTGTTGAGGTATTTACCAAGAGCTACCTTGAGCATCCCTGGGCAAGATTTGATGAGTTCAGGTTCGAACTGGATGCAGACAATGGCTTGAGCTCTACCGCTATATCATACTCAGGAGAGCGTTACGCGGCTGAAGTCGAGATCTTCGGTTCTAAAGGAGCGCTCTATGTCGATCTGCAAAGCATGCTCTGCATTAAGCACGGGCCCAAAACATCACTCAGCCAGGGCACTCTGGTAAAGACTTCTTTAAGCACCGTATCCCAGACACTTGGTGGCATCATAGCTAATGGTTTGAAAGCGATCACCGGCCAATTCAAGGTGGGACATGACACTGTGATTGAGTTATTTATAGACAGTGTAATCAATGATACAACCCCACCTGTGACGGGAGAGCAGGGCCGCGAAGTAATCAGAGTCCTGGATATGATTGTCAACCGCCTCTATGAAAAATATGGGAAACCTTCCGAAAACTAACGATTCTTCTCCTCACAGCGAGAAGGAATCCGTACAACAGTTCTGGGATAGCGCTCCGTGCGGTACGAGGGATGTAACAATTGACCCGGGTACCCTGCAATATTATGAGGCCATCGCTGAAAACCGCTACAAGCTGGAATATTTTATCCCGGATTATGCGTGTTTTGACGGTTGGCAGTATAAGAAAGTACTCGAAGTTGGATGTGGGGCAGGCAGTGACCTGTTGCGTTTTGCACAGGGTGGAGCCAATGTTACGGGAATCGACCTGTCTCCACACTCCGCAGGCCTGACATTATCACGGTTACGATTGTATAATTGTATCGGCACGATTGGGAACGCCGATGCCGAGAACCTGCCGTTTAAAAATGATACCTTCGACCTTGTGTATTCCTGGGGTGTGCTGCATCATACCCCCGATACTGAAAGAGCAATTAATGAAATCCTTCGTGTGCTTAAACCCGGAGGCAGAATTTGCATCATGTTATACCATCGGCATTCCCTTGTTGCCTTTCAACTCTATGCAGCATACGGCTTATTGGCCTTCAAACCCTTCCACAGCCTGAAATATATACTGGCGCACTATCACGAAAGCCCGGGCACCAAAGCATACACGGTTGGTGAAATAAAGAAGATGTTTGACAGGTTCGCTAACCTGAATATAAAAGTTCAGCTCACACCATATGATCTCCGCTACCAAAAAAATAAGTACTTCCCACACTGGATTGGTAAACTGGTGCCGCAAAACCTGGGATTCTTCATCATAATCCGTGGACAAAAAGGCTGATTTCCTTTCATTTAAGACACATTGTGCGATACAATCTCACTATCGTCTTAGCGTAATTAAGGAGTATTTCATTTGTGCGGCATCTGCGGCGTGCTTAATTTATCTGATCTGCGTTCCGATATCACCGACGAACTGATTGTATCAATGCGCGATACCATGGCCCACCGGGGACCGGATGATGCCGGCACATTTATTTCCCCTGATAGGAAGCTCGGACTGGGTTTCAGGCGGCTTAGTATCATCGATCTTTCAGAATCAGCCAACCAACCCATGTCAAATGAAGACGGCTCGATATGGATTGTTTTCAACGGGGAGATCTACAATCACAGGGAATTACGCAAATCACTTGAAGCCAAAGGGCACCGGTATCAATCTCACTCAGATACTGAGACAATAATCCATTTATATGAAGAGAAGGGGATGGATTGCCTGCATGACCTTAGAGGTATGTTTGCTTTCGCCATCTGGGACGATAATAAGAAACAATTATTCCTGGCCAGGGATCGCATCGGTAAAAAGCCTCTTTATTATATTCTCCGTGACGGACAGCTGATTTTTGCTTCGGAAATAAAGGCTATTTTGAAATATCCCGGCATTAAAGCCGAGCTGGATACGACAGCGCTTTATCATTTCCTCACGCTTTATGTTACCCCCTGTCCTTCTACATTATTCAAAGGAATTAGTAAGCTTCCCGCGGGTTATTACATGATCTGTAACCAGGACGGTATGGTGAAACAGAAGCAGTACTGGGATGCCATCGTTACTGAGAAGCCGGGAATTCAATCCGAAGATTATTATTCGAGTGAAATAAGAAGACTGCTAACGGCCTCTATTGAGAAAAGGATGATGTCTGACGTGCCGTTTGGGGTGTTTCTCAGCGGCGGCATAGATTCGAGCACCAATGTGGCGCTTATGGCGCAGTTGATGAACAGGCCGGTAGATACATTTTCAGTAGGTTTTAAAGATCAGCCCAATTACAATGAATTTGAATACGCCCGGCAAGTCGCCCGTGAGTTTAAAACAAACCACCACGAGGTCATGATAGATCACAACGATCTTATGGACTACATACCCAACCTCGTATTTCATCAGGACGAGCCGCTGGCTGACTGGGTATGCGTCCCGCTGTATTTTGTGTCCAAGCTGGCACGAGATAACGGCACTATCGTCATTCAGATAGGTGAAGGGAGCGATGAACTTTTCTTTGGCTACGATGGTTACGTTACTTATCTGAATGTCTACAAGTTTCTATGGAAGCCCTATATGAAATTACCCTCCACATTGAGACAGCTTGTCTATTCACTTGCTTCACCGGTTTCCCCGCTCGCCGGTAAAGGGCCCGGCTTTAAGGAAATTCTCCGCTGTGCTGCGAGTAATGCGGAGCTATTCTGGGGTGGGGCTATAGCTTTCACGGAAGAACAAAAAAAGCCACTCGCGGATATCTCTGGGCTGTGGCAGGGGCTTGACACTTTCAATGTAGTAAAAAAATATTATGACAAAATAGACAGCCTGCAACCAGAAGCCGACTTTATCCAGAGAATGACCTACCTTGAGCTTAAGCATCGTCTGCCCGAACTGCTATTAATGCGTGTTGATAAGATAACGATGTCCACTTCAGTAGAAGGCCGAGCACCTTATCTGGATCAAGACCTGGTTGAATTCGCTCTGAAGATACCTTCCAATCTGAAATACAAAAACGGCCAAAAAAAATATATCCTGAAAAAGGCAGTACAGGGTATAATACCGGATAATATAATCTACCGGAAAAAGCAGGGCTTTTCCGCTCCTATTAAAGAATGGTTTACAGGCGAACTGGGTGGATATATATCGGATGCAATATTAAATTCCAGGCTGAGGGAACGCGGATTTTTCAATTATGATTACCTCAGCAAAATGATCCGGCAACAGCGTGAGGGACGCGCTGATAACAGTTCTCGTTTATGGCTACTTTTCAATCTGAGCAAGTGGTATGACTACTGGATTTAGTTCAGTGCGTTATATGTCCCCGGTTAATTGGCCAATCCGGGAATTCATCTTTTTGTGCGCCGGCCTTCTCATAGCCTCAGTCGCTGCCCTGGCACTTAATATACTCATTTTACGGCAATTATTACTATTTGCCGTCTTAACTCTCCTGCCGGGATTAATTATCCTCAGAATACTAAGAATTCATAATATTAATACCGTAGAAGGTCTTCTTTATGCAGTCGGCCTCAGCCTGATATTCGATTTATTTATTGGGGCTTTACTGAATTTTATTTTACCCCTGTTCAAG
Organism: Dehalococcoidia bacterium; assembly: GCA_028716085.1. Lineage (GTDB taxonomy): Bacteria > Chloroflexota > Dehalococcoidia > GIF9 > UBA5629 > JAQUQM01. The sequence goes on from JAQUQM010000020.1 coordinate 11,657, forward strand.
GTAGGCAATCCCATCACCATTGTCCCGGCAACGACACTATTCTTTTCCATAACAGCTATTCTCACGATAATAGTATTTTTTGTTGATAGAGCATATGGCAAATTAACTGAGTCCCAAAATGCCACGTACAATAAGGCTGACAACAACAATTTCTGGGTAACGTCTAATAGTTGTCTCCTTGCCTCCCTATTGCCCCTACTCGCGGTGCTCGGAACCAGCCTGGTAAATCGTTATGAAAATACAATTATTCTTTTTGCCCTTATTGTTCTAATCATGGCCATTATAATACTGGCATGTCTTACTAGATTCCCTGCGCGATCCTCTTATCCCTATATGTTGTTCATGATGGCGACGGCTTTGATATTGCAGACCACGCTGATCTCCTCCAACATTATTGGTACGGACAGTCATCTCGAATACTATCATGCCAATATTGTCATTGAAAAGGGATATTGGGATGCCACCGTACCGGCGTTGATTAATTCCTGCATGAGCATCACCATACTTGCCCCGATATATTCGATTTTTCTTAACCTGGATGTTATATGGGTACATAAAATCGTTTTCCCCTTATTGTTTGCAGTCGCACCTATCGCTCTGTACCGTTCCATACGCATCCAGATGGGACCGAAAGCCGCTTTTATCAGCTGTGTCTTTTTTGTCACCATGCCAATGTTCACTATGGACATGGCACAGTTGAACCGGCAGCAGATCTCGGAGCTGTTTTTTTGCCTTGTAATATTACTTTTAGTTGATCGGAAAATGAGTCCTTCCGTAAAAACGTTATTGATTGTCCTTTTCGGCATGGGCGTGGTTGTCTCATATTACGGATTAGGTACGGGTTTTATCGGCTATCTGATATTTAGCAGCATATTGGTAATCTTCTTAAGAAGCCGATGGGGTATCGCCTGCTGGCAGTTCGTTATAGGCAGAGGTAATGCCCTTCCCGAGGATATACGGACAAAGCAGAAATTCCTTGTGCTTTCGCTGTTGATTACATGCATATTGAGCACTCTTTTTATGGTAATATACTACAGATCGGTTGCAGGTGGGAGTGGAATGGCAGGTTCAATAATAGCTATTCATACTGCAAATGTGACCGTGACGCAGACCGGCCAAATAGGTCAACCCGCTACGTCATTATTCAATCTCGGCAACAAGGAACCTTTGACACAAACCGCAGTGGGTTTTGATTTCACAATAGCTTCAACACTGGGCAAAACCTGGAGAATATTTCAATACTGTATCCAGTTGATCCTTGTTATTGGATTACTAGCACTTATTTTCCGTCCTGGCAAAACTATACCTAAGCTTAAAATCGAATACCTCAGTTTGATTATTGTGAGTTGTCTCATTCTTTTGGGGCTATTTATTCTACCCACTTCTTCTTATGGACTCGGGACCAGTCGCGTATTTCAGATCACACTGCTTCTGATTTCGCCAATGTTTGTTCTGGGCGTAAAAATGGTGGGTCAAGCCGTTAATGCTATATGGTCGCTTATTATCCCCAGAGTAAAATCCAGTCTATTTGCCTCACAGGCTACCAGCCTGTTGATCCTCGTTATTTTTATACCGTACTATTTCTTTAACAGCGGTGTAGTATTTGAATTATCCCGACTGCAACCAGCTGGTTTCATCGATATTCCTTATGCCATTTCTCTATCAAACTACCGCACATATCTGGTGCCCGATTTCAATAAAGCTGATATCATATCCGGCAGATGGTTAATAAATACAGCTTCTCCTCAATATACAATTATGGCAGACTATAACGGTACCAAACTATTCAGTCAGCAAGGTACTAATTACAGCCAGCAGTCAATACGTGCACTTCTTTCACCCACGGACACGGTCACACCCCCGGCATACTTGTGCTTAATAAGTCAAAATACCAGCAAGGAAATACTCTGCGTAAGTCCCAGTTACGCTGCCAGGCAGTTATTGCCTCTGCATGATTTCAACGCTGTCAATACTTTCCTGCAAAAAGGGAACTTCGTATATAGTAATAACTATGCAAAAATATTCGGGCTGGAAGAGCAGGATCTCAAATAAATATACAGCTTGATGTTAATCCTTTTCTATATATCCAGTTATTATAAAGTTCCGTTGCGGAAAAAGGTTTGAACTTTCTTTTCTGTGATCGTTTTCATAGAAAAAAATGCAAGGATAATAAAGCCAATTATCTCCGAAATATAAACCTCGGGTTTTGCAAATAGGTTTTCCAACATTAGATTAAATAAAAAGCTCCATCCCATTTCTTGATACTGATTAAATGTAAATCCAAGAAAAGGCCAGAACAATGTTACAGGTTCCAGCCACATAGCATCCAAAACCAAGTGTGTAAAAATTCCAAAGGCGATGCAATAACCCCATAGCTTTTTTTGTATCCTGAAAACCACGAACCCGATAACGATCGCCACAAACAGAAAGAGCAGGGTATGTGCAAATATCCTTGCATTATTAAAGGCTTGCGTAAAAATGACGGATCCTATCGGTTTATCGATTAAATCAGGTAGTATTGAACCCAGTAATATAAAACGATAGTCCACCGGGAATGTAGAAGCCTGTTTAATTGCTGCCTTTGACGGCGTTGTTCCGTTGCTTACCTTAACGCTACAATCACTTGCCTGCGCATACATCTCGCGAAGATCTTCATTACTTTTATCTCTGCTGGAAATCCCAGAACGACTGAGCTGTCGTGATTTAACTGCCTGTTCTATTAAATAAGCAAGCCCTAACGGAATTCCCAGATGCGCCATTAATAACATTCTGGATCACTCAAATATTTTATCGTTGTTCTCAAATGGATGATGCGGGTAATTCAGTTTGAAGTGCATAACTAACTAAAATAACCTGCTCAAGAGAAAAAATCTGCAATGCAATTTTTAAGGCAACCATTAATCGGTGGCTTGGGGAAATTATACACTATAACCTTCTTACTTCAATATTTCACATATCTAGCCACAGATTCGTTCTATAGAATGGGCCGGACTATTTTTAACGTTGAAAGTATATATTATTTAAATTGTCCAATACCAATAGATTCGTTATACTATAAGCCGGGGTAGACCATTACGTTAATAAATATCTTATGGTATTGAGCACCGATCCTCATCCCAATTCACTAAATAAGGACTCTTTCTATGAAAAATACTGAACAACAAATGTCCAGAGATAATGTTGAAGAAGAATTAAAATACTACGACAAGTTATATTCCGACGAATCGTATAGCGACAAGCAAATAGGAGGCAAGAAGAAGAACTGGTTTAACAGGCTACTGGCTGACATGGCTCCAACAATACCCAATGTATGGGAATGTTCAGATAGGCTGGTATCGGAACTGGGAGATATTGGTGGTAAGAAAGTATGTGATTTGGGATGCGGTACGGGAGTGTTGACTGAAAAGCTCGTCAAGAGAGGCGCCGATGTACATGCCATCGACATATCATCGGAAGCCGTAAAAAAGACTAAGGAACGGCTCGAAAAATTGCCCAGCAGCAAAGTACTGGTAAGCCGGATGAACGCCTGTGCTACTTCCTTCGACAATGATACTTTCGATATTGTCACAGGTACCTATATATTGCATCACATGGATATAACAAAATCCGGCAAAGAAATAAGCAGGATTCTAAAGCCTGGGGGAAGGGCTGTTTTCACTGAACCACTGGCCCACAATCCAATTTCCAACCTCTGGAGGAAACTGTCACCACAGATAAGAACGCAGAATGAATGGCCTCTTAGGTACAAGGAAGTCAGAGAAATCGGCAAAAATTTCAGTCTCACCAAATATGATGAATTCGATTTCTTACCCCTGTTTAGCGCTATTGTTTACCTGGTGACTTTTAATCAAAATGCAAAGGCCAGGAGTGCAGAATATCTGGCACGTATTGAGCCGTCATTTTTTAAAGTATTTGCGCCGCTAAAAAGGTTCAGCGGTGAGATACTAATAGAGTTTATTAAATAAAATGCAGGGTAAAAAAATGGTGTTTTCATTAATTCTTGTCTTCGCATGTATTGTACTCACTGCTGCAGGTCAAATTCTTGTAAAAAAGGGAATGAATGAGATTGGAGCAATTACATCCGTACAACAGATGCTTGATCTCGGTCTGATTCTCAGGGTCTTTACCAATGTGTTTGTAATATCGGGTATTCTCTGTTTCGGCTTAATGCTGATACTCTGGCTGTTTGCTCTTTCGGCTTTGGATATCAGTTCTACGTATCCATTAACAAGTATTGTGTATATTATTACCGCATTTGCAGCCCTGATATTTCTGAAGGAAGATATTTCACTCATCAAGTGGGTAGGAATGTTCTTAATAGTCGGCGGATGCATCTTACTCTCCAGCCGTTGAAACACCAACTTTTCGTTATTCCAGTGTAAAAATATTTTAGGTATTCTGCCTTGCCATAGAAGCACATGAGTACATTCAGTCTTTGGAAAAGTGACAGGCCGTTATTCATTGCCCTCTGCCTCATTTATATTCTGGCTCTGACCATCAGATTAGCCATGACATTTAGTGAAAACATCAATCCATGGGGATTGATTTATAGTATCCCGATTGGTGAAGCCGCCAGAAACCTTACAGAAGGCAGGGGCTATGTCATTGATCAAGCATATGTCGATAAGCTTTCTACATTAGTACTTACTACCAATAGGTGGCAAGACCTTGAAGACGTACCACCACCTGACCAAGAATCCTTTGTACCTTATTACGGTCAAGCGCCCGGAAGTAGCGCCCTGCTAGCCGTCACCTACATAATTTTCAGTGAGTACAGATTTATTTATGGCCGAGTTATTCAGTGTATCATCGATGCTCTCGGTTGTATTGTCATGTTCCTGGTTGCGCGGGAGTTATTCAATACAAGAACAGGCCTTATTGCTTCATTGATATACGCTGTTTTCCTGCCGATAGCATATTTGTCAACACTTGTTATTCAGGATGCACTTATGCCGGTTCTGGTGCTCACATCCTTCTATTTCTTTATCAGGGGTGTAAAAACTGACCGGTTTACGTTCTATATTCTCTCAGCATTATTTGTTGCCATTAGTTGTTATTTTCAGCCGATTACTGCATATCTCCCATTATTTTATGGTCTGGCTTTATTTATCTACAAAATTCATAAGCATCTACTTTTCGAGCAGATTCTCTATGCAGTAAAAATAACATCCGCCATGTTCATCGTCCTCATAATTATCCTGGCACCTTGGGTAATAAGAAACTATACTATTACAGGCACTATGACACTCAACTTACGTGTCGCTTCGTGGGCAGGTATATGGGAAGGGATGGGAGAGTTCGACGATAACCCAGCTGGGGCAATGTTCAATGATGCCTATGTGCTGGAAATAGCCCGGAAAGAGCTGGGTGAAAATGTCACATATGGTTCGCCTGAATTTGAAACCCTCTTCAGAAACAAGGTTATGCATGTTGTTCAAGAGCAACCATTGTGGTTGTTAAGTGCCTGGGCACGAAGGCTTCCATTCACCATTATATACGGCAACCATATCGGCCTTGAGCCCAAATGCCCTGATGGTTTGAGTGTTACAGAGTGCCGTGAGTGGAACACAAATTACGTAGATTATGTTTCAGCATTCACGCAGGGTAAGCTTTTTGTTTTCATATTCGCACATCCTCGCGGCGCAGTTTATTGGGGCATGGTATTTGCTTTCGCAACTATACCTGTTATATTGAGTTTAATAGGAGTATGGATTGAACGCCGGAATTGGCGTACGTTAATTCTGATCACAATTGTACCTGTATATCTTGCCATGGTACACATAACTGTAACAACAATGGGAATTGGAAAAAGTTTGCTGCCAGGCAGCATAGCCTATATCATCTTGAGTGCCGTTGTTATAGATCACATTTGTAGTAGAATTAAACGTTTGCATAGAGGCACTGATGACTTCACCAAATGATTGGAACATTAAGACATTCTCCATAACCTGCATTTCCATAATTTCAGCCGATTGGCTCTCGGTAGCACTACACCTCAATGGTATTAACATACCTGTAATTCATCAGCTGCTTGGATTCGTTTTATTATCTTTGGTCCCCGGATACATTATTCTTCGCATATTAAAAATACATAATATCAATGTATTAGAGAGTTTATTATACGCATCAGGCATCAGTATAATTTATGTCTATGTTGTCGGATCCCTGGCAAATTTCATTTTACCACTGCTGGGTATAGTCAGTCCGATTTCGTTAATCCCCATATTACTATCTTTTACTTCCTTAATCTTGCCGTTGCTTTTTCTTGGCTATTATATCGATAAAGACTTTATTATCAACAAACCAATTACACCGGCAACCTGTGAAAGAACAATTAATAAGCCATGGCGTATCTTAAATCCCTGGTTATTATGCTTGCTTTTACCCCTGTTCTCGATTTTAGGCACGCTCCTGATTAATCATTACCAGATCAACGGCTTAATTTTCACACTGCTTTTTATTATTTGCATCATCATCATTCTGGCTGCTCTGAGGAAATTCTTTACACCTACATCGTATGCATTCGTATTGTTTTTTACTTCGCTAAGCTTGCTGTATCAAACCACTCTCCTGTCGACCAGTTTGGTTGGCAGCGATGTTCATCTGGAATACGGAGTGAGCAAAGCCGTAATTGACAATGGCTACTGGGAGTACTCACTTCCCATATCTATTAATTCCTGTCTGGCCATAGTACTCTTTACACCTGTATATTCGCTTGTTTTGAATATGAGCTCCATATGGATTATCAAGTTGATATACCCGATAGTTTTTTCCTTGCTGCCCCTAGCAATTTTCCGGGCCTATCGTATTCAGACCAACCCCTATTTTGCTTTTATTGCAGCATTGTTCTTTATCACAACACCTATGTTTTTCATGGACATGCCTCAATTAGCCAGACAGCAAATAGCAGAGCTGTTTTTTGGATTAGTCATTCTATTAATGCTAGATCGTAGATTAAACATGGTCTGCAGGACTATATTAGCAACATTATTCAGCATAGGCGTGATTGCATCACATTATGGTCTTGGCACCGGGTATATAGGCTATATTTTAAGTTCTCTGGCTATCTTATTAATAATAAGGAGCAAGATCGGACGTAATGCCTGGCAATTCATTATCGGTAAAAACAAGCTACTGCCGGACCTCAAATTACCCCCAGCTTTTAATATAAAATCATCCCTTATCTTAATTGTTGTAAGCGCAGTATTCATTATCGTTTACTACAGTAGTATTGCTTCCGGAGTCGCTATGGGAGGGCTCCAATTAATCGCTTACACGGCCAACAATATCTTTCATAATCTAACTAATCTATCAAGTTCAACGATCACCCCGTTGCCAGCAGACAATCACAGCGTTTTAAACGCAATAATCACCACGGTATCACCGATAGAGCCTTTAACCAACACGGCTATAGGCCTGGATTTTTTTACTTCTTCAACCGGTGGTCAGGTTTGGCGGGTCTTTCAATACCTGGTTGAGATTTGCTTGATCATTGGCTCTTTACTGCTATTCTTCAATCCGACAGTACTTGGCGAAAAATTAAGAGCAGAATATTTGGCTCTTACCGGCACGAGTATTTTAATTCTACTCGGTCTTTTCATAGTCCCAATTTATGGTTGGGGCATGGGCAGCGTTAGGATCTGGCACATTACTCTCATAGTCATGTCCCCGCTATTCGTTTTAGGCGGAGCTTTTCTTGTTAAACAGTTAGCAAAATTGGCGTCTTTTGTTGTATCTAAATTTAAACAAATCGAGCTGTCCTCAAATATTTTCGATTATGTTAAGTATAATGTAATTTTGATTGTTATACCCTACTTCCTGTTTAATAGCGGTATCTTTTTCGAGCTATGCGGCATAACTCAGACCGCTACCATTGATATACCCTATTCAATTGCATTATCCAATTACCGAACGGATGTCAGCACAGCATTTAATTACCAGGATACTAATGCTACCGATTGGGCTATAAGTCATGGCGATGAAAACTCGGCATATCTTACTGACTATTCTGGAGGAAAATTCTTCTCACATTATGTAATACAAAAAAGAAAGGTTAGCATATTCGCATACTACAAACCTGATGACGATATACCGATCTATTTCTATAGGAATTATCCACATGGCCCGTATTACATCATGCTATATACATGGAACACAGAAAAGGGAAAGTTGGTTGTAGGTACCCAGTATGGATCAAGAAAATATCTCGAATTTAACAGTATTCCCGGGCTCGTTAATATGCTTGCAAAGGGGAGCCTGATTTACAATAATAACAAAGCAACCATTGTGCTGAGTAACCTATTACCCGACGTACAAAATTGAGAGCGTCTTTCATACGCCATATATAAGAGCGCAAACAGAGCCGTTATGTTATACTAACCTCGATTCACAACTGCATGCATCCCTGATTTCAGCAACAACGGTTCCATCGCAGTCAAAAGAAAATATTTACATTCACTTATAGTGTATTTTCATGTGTTTCATGGAAAGGGCTGTAACCATAAAACCCAAAACAGTGTTTTCGACTATCAAACATCCGCATAGTACGAGGTGAATCAAATGAACCAACTTGAAAAGCTTGCAGCTAAAGTAACAGGTAAAGACTTCGTCATATCTGTTCTGGGTATTGGTAGAGTCGGGCTTCCTTTGGCACTAGTATTTGCCAGGGCAGGATTGAAAGTAATCGGAGTAGATCAGGATAAAGCTCATATAGAAAGCATTAAGAACTGCATAATGCCATTCTCTGAAGAGGGCATGCAGGATTTAATGTGCCACCCCAATTTTGAACCTGTTCATTACTCGGATGCTTTATCTAAAATTAATTCCAGTGATATATTAATCATCACTGTCGGCACACCTCTGGCATGCAACAACAATCCTGATTTCAGCCAGCTTTTTTCAATTCTTTCCGTTTTGCTAAAAGCACAACTGCAGGGCAAACTGCTGATATTAAGGTCAACAGTACCTCCGGGCACACTGGAGGAAAAGGTAATTCCTTATATTGAAAGCAAGACCGGTTTGAAAGCCGGAAAAGACTTCGGCGCAGCCTTTTGTCCCGAAAGAGTACTGGAAGGCCATGCAATAGAAGAGATTTCCAATCTCCCCGAAATAATTGGAGCTATTGATCCGCTTAGCGCTAAGATAGCTGCCGGCGTATTCAGAAAGATTAATCCGGACAAAAAGATTCTGGAAACCACACCAAAATCCGCTGAGCTGGCAAAGCTATATGCAAATCTATACAGGTACGTCAATTTCGCCCTGGCAAACGAGTTTGCCTTACTGGGTGAGCAGTTTGGCGAAGATGCCGGTGAAATAATTCGCATATTAAACACTGACTATCCCCGCGGTGGTGTTCCCAAGCCTGGATTGGTCGGGGGACCATGCCTTACCAAGGACGGCTATTTTCTATTATCAAAATCTGCATTCCCGGAATTTGCCACTTTAGCTTCGCATTTAAATGAATACATACCTCAACATGTTATTAATCTTCTCAAAGAAAGACTGCGCAAAAAGAACATTCCCATCTACAATGCAAAGGTGGGTGTCTTGGGGATTGCTTTTAAACGTAACAGCGACGACGAAAGGAATTCTCCAGCGGTGAAAATATGCCAGTTATTGGAAATTGAAGGAGCAACTGTAGTAAAACACGATCCTCATATAAAAACCACAGAATCCCTGGCAAATGCCGTAAAAGACGCAGATGCTATCGTACTGGCAACAAATCACCCTGAGTTTGAAGGTATCCTGGATACAATTCATAACCTGCGCCATAGCAGTGCAGGTTGTGTTATCTTTGATTGTTGGGGAATGCTGGAAAAAGCAACGGCACAAAGACTCGGATTTGATTACATCAAGTTCGGTAGTGGTAAAAGATAAACTGGTTGTGTTCCAAGTACTTTCCGGCTAACTCGTCAATCAAACAACAGCAACCTTGCTCACATCAGGTTGAAATCTGTGTTTTCGCCTGGAAAACCAATCACAAATACCGTAAATAGCAATAGCACAGAACATTATGTATCCAACATGGCTTGGTACGATGCTTTTAAGAGAGGAAATCATCGTAACAATATGGATTGCGATAAAATACAGGGGTATCGTTGTCAGTAAGACATATTTACGCCAGTCTTTTCCCATCGTAAAGAAAACAATTATGCTGACTACAGGGGGAATATAAATAAAAAATCCGCGTAAACAGGTATATAAAAACCCCCATGGATACTTTGCAATCATTTTCCACAATCCGCCATTTTGTATTTCCCAGAACAGGTACCTGCTTTTGCTGGTTAAATAGGAGGACCATATCACGACATCTGTCTTAAAAATAGGCAGCATATGTAATCCCAACTGAGGAGAAGAAAAAACCGCATGAGGTATCCTCCTGACAATCAAGCTGAGATACCAGGCAGTATGATCTTTTATCATGTTTATTACTTTTGGCCTAAACACCTCGTCAAATTCCGGTGATAAATATTCAACATCATGACCGAGTTCCTTCTTTGCAAGCTCAAGCGCAGCAACATCATCAAGCGTTGCCCCATCAGGGTTATCCCCAAATTCTCCCGAGTTTTCCCACAAGCCTACCCAAAATCCAGGCCGCATTCCGGTGACACTACCAATTTCAACTGAGTTTCTAATCATCCACGGAGATATAACAAGGACCATTACACCCAGCATAATCGCAGTAACTTTGACTGCGGAAATCACCTGCTTCCATAAATTTGCTTTATGAAAGCTGAAAACTAATACACCTGCGCCGAAAAATATCGGTAATAGCAGACTGCTGGGCTGAAAATAACATCCAATTCCACAGATTAGGCCCGTTAAGACATAGTATATTATTTTGTTATTAAGCACAGCTTTGATGAAAAAAAACAAGGTGACGAGGGTAAAGACTGGTACCAGTGCATCATGTAATGGCCAGGTTGCTATGTAAGCTATGGGCAGCCATAGAGCATATAGAGAGGCGGCAATCAAACCTACTTTTACATTGAACAGTTCTCTCCCCATCAAGAACATTATGATGCAGCCTATGGAGTCTATGACAGCCTCCAGAATCCTCAGATATATATATCTATAATCGTTGAAAACCTTATATGTTATGGCCATCAATATGCTGGGCCCCGGAGGAAGCCCAGAGTAAGAAGAAAACTTTTCGTCATTCGGAGGTGGAACATCCTGTATATCAAGTAAAGTGTCCCGATCAAGCATAAGCTTTAAGATGTTATCAACATACTGTTTGTCTATAACATAGCCCCTGCCTTCAGCCAGGTTCCGTGCAGCCTCACCGATTGGAGTTGACATGCCATAGTATTGCGTGATGCCACTTGGAGCTATGTATATAATGGCAATCCTGATGCTCAAAGCCATAATATATATTAGAACTAGAGTAATAATCAGGAATTTCTTTGACTTGACATCCATGAGCACTAATTTAGTCCATTAAAATATTTGGACAGAGCGCCTGCAACTAGATCTATTTCTTCTCGTGTTAAGCCGTAATACATAGGCAGCCGAAGCAGTCGGCTGCTTTCCTGTGTCGTCCACACATCAGTACCGTTAAGTCTGCCAAACCTGATTCCTGCCTTCGAATTATGCAGGGGCACATAGTGTGATACTGCCTGGATACCATCCTTTCGCAGGAACTCAATTACCTCCCGGAGCACTGATTTATCCCTTAATTTTATGTAAAAAATATGACCGTTGTGCTGGCAATCTTTCGGAATATGAGGAAGTTCCAGTAAACCCTTATCTTTTAAAGGGAGCAATTGTGCAAAATAGTAGTTCCAGCTGGCTATCCTGTCTTTTACTACTTTCTCGGCTGATTCAAGTTGAGCAAAAAGAAAGGCGGCATTTAGTTCACTGGGCAGATATGATGAGCCTATATCCTGCCACGTGTATTTATCCACCTGCCCCAGTAAAAATTTTGACCTGTCAGTCCCCTTCTGCCTGACAATATCCGCTCTTTCAGCATAAAGGTCATCGTTTATCAGTACTGCCCCACCCTCCCCACAGACAATATTCTTTGTCTCGTGAAAGCTGTAGCAACCGAAATGTCCGCATGCCCCGACAGCCTTACCACGGTAAGAACACATTATCCCCTGTGCGGCATCTTCTATGACCGCCAGATTATGCTTTCGGGCTATGCCCATAATTGTATCCATTTCGCATGACACACCCGCATAATGCATCGGCACGATCGCTCTCGTTCTTTCCGTAATAGCATTTTCTATCAACTTTTCATCGATGTTCATGGTATCAGGCCGAATATCTACAAAAACAATACGCGCACCTCTGAGCACGAAAGCATTGGCTGTTGATACGAACGTATAAGAAGCCATGATTATTTCATCTCCAGGCTGGATGTCCGCCAATATGGCACTCATTTCCAGGGCCTGTGTACAGGACGTGGTCAGCAAAGCTTTTTTGCATCCGGTATTCTTTTCAAGCCAGTCATGACACATATGCGTAAACTGCCCATCGCCGGCAAGATGCCGGTTTTCCAGAGCCTGTTTTAAATACACCAGTTCCTTTCCGGTAAGTGGAGGTTTGTTAAACGGGATCAGCATATATTTTCATTCCTTTTTAGCTACAGCAAGAAGCGAGCCGCCGAAGGGGAATGATATTCCTGTCTTTATAAAAAGACGTTCGATATCCAGCACCGCTTCCAGCAGGCTATTAGCAGATTTGCTTATTTTAAATTCACGCATGGGATCATAGTTATCTTTAGGCTTTCTATTTAAGAGCCGGGAGACCAGCATTATAGGGAAGGGAAACGTAACAAAAGATGTCATTCTAACAATACGAAAACCGCTTTTTTCCATCTTAGTTTTTAGTTCACGTTTCGTATAGCGGCGTACATGGCAGGCATAAACATCAGTATTGCTCCACATAAACGGATGTTGCGGCACCGTAACAATTATCCCGCCGCCTGGTTTTACCGCCCGGTGTATTTCAGTCAGCGTTTTTTCATCATCTTTAATATGCTCAATGACGTCGAAAGCACCCACTACACCGAACTCATCCGCAAACGGCACATAGGTTGCATCCATTTGGAACAATTCTGTATCCGGAACACGTTTAGCTGCGAGAACAAGGCTCTCCGTATAAATATCACTTCCTTTAACTTTCAGCTGTGGAAATTGGGTTTTAATACCATTCAACACATAGCCGGGACCACAGCCGATTTCCAGGAAACTGGTATTATTCGGGAAGTATTTTGCCAGCGTCCAGATTAATAGACGATTTCTTGACCTGAACCAGAAATTGGCCTCATCAATGCCAACAAGCTCCTTGAAATCCTCCACGTGGACTCTGGGCTCACTGCTGTCAGGTAGCTGGCCGAGGCAGACAAATCCGTTTTGATAGGTTGGTTCATAACCGCAAGCAGTGCACTTCCAGTCGGGCAGATCAAACTTCTGACCGCAATGCTGGCATACCTTCATACTATCATCCTTATAATCATCAGGTGCTTTTCCCTGTTAGATATTCACCCTCAGCGCATTTCCTCCCTATAAAGTAGAAGGAGCTTGCAATATTCATCGCAGCAGAATGTTTAACAAGAAGTAAATCCAGGTATTTTATAGGCCATGTCAGTAACATGATTACAATATACCAGAACTGATAAAGTGGTTTTACCCCAAAAGAGATTAACATAGCCAGCCATTCCTGCCAGATCCAGAGCATGCCGGATGTTGGGCCTCCAAAAACACCGGTATCCAACTTCTTGAATCCTTTATGAAGGCGTTCTATACCGGGAAACGCCCATCGCTGGAAATCGCCGGGTGATGCATGGAACCCTACAATAAAAGGCGCAACTGAATAGATTATTCCATCCTGCTTGAGCACCCGCCACATCTCATTCACAGCTTTCTCAGGTTCACTAATATGTTCCAGCATCACAATATTTATAACCGCATCGAAATAATTGTCCGGGAAGGGAAGTTTATGTACATCCCCAACGATGTCAACATTTTCATATGGATAGTAATCGAAATTGATAAATGCAGGGTTTAGCGAAGTTATGCCAGAGCCGATATTAATTACCCTCGAATTCTCGCAACTTACTAAAGCCAAGGCGTCCTTATAAGAATGATGGATACTCGGACATACAGGAGAAATTATCTGCGTAATAAACTTATATAGATTGGGATATTTTTTAACTGCGGATTTGATGCCGTCAAGCCAATCACCGCCATGTGTCTCAGCCAATTCATCGGATTTGAATTTGCGCATGATAGGTTTCCCTTTGATTATAGGATATACCATGTGGCAGACAGTGCAATTATATGCCCTTTCATTACTTCTACAACTCCCATGGCATGACGGACAAATTAATTCTATATCTTTCATTCTTCGTCTTTTTATTGTATTTTAACAATATCCAGGTGATAAGGATTGAAATGCTGCCTCACCTTCTGCTTCCCAGTATAAAGCCGGCAACGATAATAATAACACCGCCCATTTTTCCATATATTAATGGATTCGTGAAAAAATACAACACTGATTAATCACTCTTTGTTAATTCTAATTATCTCGTTCATTTGTACACCTCAGCGGCTGCCATATTTGGGTCTGATTCCTTGCTCTCCCTATTATGAACGATAATATATCAATGACAGAGCAAAAGCATCAATAGCTTAGACGGGGAAATATTCTTTGCTATTCGTGAAAACTTTATTATTAGATAAGAGGCAATTAAAACTGGCATTCACAAATGCCCATGAAATTGTTTCTACCTGATTAGAAGCAATGCTATCAATGGTCAAATAAATTTTAGCTTTATGTACCATCTTGGCTCTTACATATGATAAGTTTCTGAATACCATAATTGCCCATACTGGGAAAATAGGAAAATATTTTATTCATAAAAAAATCGTAGCTCGGCTCTTTATTAATAAGCTTTAAAATAACAGGCTGTATGAGTCTGGAACCTATGTAATAAGTACTGCTGAAATCTATCATTTTAACTTCATCGAAAATTCCCTTCAGAAACGGGAGGAGAATATTCTCATCCAGGTAATTATTATGCCATCGTATAGCAGTCCTACCAAGTTTCATTTTGTCCCTGAGACGATTAATGTTATCATGCCCCTGTTCAGTCGCTTCCATTAAAATGTACCTGCCGCCGGGTTTCAGAAGCTTTCTAATGCGATCGATTGTCTCTTTTTGCTCCTCCCAAGTCAATAAATTAATCAACACCCGCTTCGTAAGAACTACATCAAATGATTCATCAGTAAGAATTTCTTTAAAGCTCTCATCAAGAATATTAGCTAACTCAAACCGAATTTTACTTTTTATATGCTTTTTCCTGACCTCACACATCTGCCTCGCAATGCTAAGCATTTTCTGTGATATATCTATTCCCGTTACATCAACGTGCCGTTTTTCAGCAAGGTTGATAGCAGTGAAGCCGTTCCCACAACCTACGTCAAGAATTTTTTCGCCAGGTGAGATATGCCCTAGTAGTGTTCTGACTTCAAGCTCCACAAGGTATTTATCGGGTGTAGAGGCACGGCAATCCATTCCGTATTTAAGCGCGAATTCATCCCATACCTCTCGGACTAGTTCAACATCAGTTTTATGGCTGTGAAGTATCTCCTTCTCTTTTATCCCGGTATGATCACTTTCGCTCATATCAGTATCCTCATCTTATTAAACGATTAGTAAGAACTATTGTTTTAATAACAATGTTAATCACAGTTGGGAATTACTTGACGTGATTGGTGTAGTGGATGTTCAATAATTCTCTTACAATATATTTAGGTTTATTTCTAACCTCGAGATTTATTCTACCAATATATTCTCCAATTATACCCAGGCAAAATAATTGCACTCCTGAAAAAACCGTGATGAAGATTACTGTTGTTGCAAAACCTTGAACAGGGTATCCCTTTAATAAGTATCCCACAAGATAAATGAATGCCAACAATAATCCGACCAGTCCCAGTATGATGCCACTGAGCATTGCAATTTTCAAAGGCAAATTCGTCAAAGAAATTACAAGGTCTAACCAGTAATTGATCAATTTGAATAAATTGTACTTACTTTTTCCTGCCAATCGCTTGTCCCTTTTAACATCTACTGTCGCAATTTTGAAACCCATCCAACATAAAGGCCCATCAATAAACATACTTCTTTCACCCAAGGCTTTAAGTTCATCCACAACAAAAGACCGTAGAATTCTGAATCCGCTTAAATTGGTCGGCAAAGACGGTAATAGCCGGGACAATACCCATTTAGTAAATGCTGATCCAATTCTTCGATAGAAAGGTTCATGTTCTCGTTTGAAAATGCCAAAGACGACCTCATAACCTTCGTCCATTTTATTAAGTAACCTGGGAATTTCCTCAGGAGGATTCTGCAGGTCGGCATCGATAGTAATAATCACAGAGCCACGCGCAACATTAAAACCGGCTAGTACCGCAGCATGTTGACCAAAATTACGTGTTAAACGGACAACTTTTACTCTATCATCATTCTGACATAAGTCCTTCAATAAATCG
>JAQUQM010000021.1 GCA_028716085.1 Dehalococcoidia bacterium
ACAAGCAAGAGTACGCTGAAAAGTACGGGCCTCGCTATCTGGCCGATTTAACCAGACTGATAGACATGACCGACAAACATCCACTCGATAACGAGGGTTATTCGCCCATTAGCGTAGAGGGGAGGAAGCTGGTTAATAAGGAAACGGCACAGGAGGCCCTTGCTAGTGTCTTTGGTAAATTGCGTAGCAATGCGCTTCAGGACGCCACTATCCAGTACCGTGGTATTGAATTT
The DNA here is from genome assembly GCA_028716085.1 of Dehalococcoidia bacterium. Lineage (GTDB taxonomy): Bacteria > Chloroflexota > Dehalococcoidia > GIF9 > UBA5629 > JAQUQM01. Next base: position 234 of record JAQUQM010000021.1, read on the forward strand.
ACGTTAGAGCGGCATACCGGCTGGATAGGTTTTTCATCTGAAACCGGGAACCTGTCCAGCTATACCGATAATGATTTGTTTTCCAGTAGCGGCTTCATTCAGCGCATGGCTAATTACGTTAACCGTTTGCCTGCTTTAGTTGATGAAACTAAAACACGCATTGTACAGGCTACCAGTGATGCGGAGTCTATGCGTGGGCAAACTAAGCAGAACTTTCAGCAAGCTTCAGAACTGGAGGCGGCTAGGGAGTCGCACAAGGCTGTTCAACGGGCTTTATTGGTTAAAGGCCCGGACGTGCCGGAAGATCAAAAATCCGCCGTGGCAAAAGGGATAGCAGAGCAAAAAGCCCTATTGGAAAAGCTTGGCTTTAGTACCGAATTAAGGGAGTTTTTCAGCGAGAGCAACAGCTATTCAATAGGAGATGTGGAGTCCCGTTTACCGGAAACCGATATACCTGCTGAAATGGAAAGCCGCGGAAATAACTATGGATTGCTTATTAACTCTCAGGAGAATTCGATGAACAAGAAACCATACCATGAAGTTGTCGCGGAAAAACTGATTGAGCAACTTCAACAAGGCACTGCTCCTTGGCAACGTCCGTGGCAACCTGGTAATGTCGGATCCAACATCCCGATGAATCCGACTACAGGTAAACGCTACAGAGGTATCAATGCCATTCATCTCATGAGCGAAGGGCGAACGGATCAACGCTGGTTGACTTACAAACAGGCAGCGGCGGCGGGGGGTCAAGTCTTTAAAGGAGAAAAGGGTACGCCTATACAATATTGGAAGTTTACGGAAGAGCAACCTTTAACCGACAGCAACGGTAAGCCGGTTCTAAACGACCAAGGTGAGAAGCTTACGCTTTCGGTTAAGTTAGAACGCCCGCGCGTGTTCTTTGCTACTGTGTTTAATGCAGCCCAAATAGAGGGGTTGCCACCGCTACAGCCCCGCAAGGAACAGGAATGGAATGCAATAGAGCGGGCTGAACATATTTTACAGGCATCTGGAGTCGTGATTCGTCATAGTGAACATAACAGGGCATTTTATCGTCCTTCGACCGACAGTATACATTTGCCGGACAAAAGTCAGTTTCATAGCGCAGACAATTATTATGCGACCGCTCTTCATGAGCTTGGCCATTGGACTGGACATGAAGATCGACTTAACCGCGATCTTGTTCATCCGTTTGGAAGCGAGGGGTACGCCAAAGAAGAGCTGAGGGCCGAAATCGCCAGCATGATTTTGGGTGATGAGTTGGGTATCGGTCACGACCCGAGCCAACATGCCGCTTATGTCGGTTCGTGGATCAAGGCATTAAAGGATGATCCTATGGAAATTTTCCGCGCCGCTGCCGATGCAGAAAAAATTCAAGACTATGTACTAGCTCTTGCGCAGACACATATTCAAGAACAGTCAGCCGTGCAAGCTGAAAATCAATCTGTCGTTGTATCCACTAATCAGGAGACAAATATGCAATTGCCCTCCAACATTGCAGCACAAGATAATTTGACCGCCTATCAAGTCGAACTTGCCCGACTCCTGAAATTGTCCACATTGACACCTGGCAATTACGTGCCTAGCGAAGCCGCAAAGACCGATAATCATGCGGCGGTGTTTGTGGGCGATGAAGCCGTCATCCTATGTGGACCAAGTGATGATCCACTTTTGGTTTCGCAAGCAGACACACTCGCAGCCAGTCCTCAAGTTCAATTCTTTTATCGTGTGGCCGGATATACAGGGCAGATAAACAGCGGGGTAATTTCAGGTAGCCATGTTAAATGGCAAGCATCAGAATCGGCGATTGTTTCTAAGCTATCAGGTCAGGTTGAGGCGGGTGATGATACTGGCCCATTGGTTGCCATAGTGTTAAACGACCAAGGCCAAGCTTTAACAACAAGCCTATGTGTGACGACCGCAACGGCCAGGGTTCTCGATCCTGATGTGCCTGAGTTGGATAACGGTAAATTGTTATCCGCATTGGCTGGTATTCACGATGAGGAATTGAAACAGGTTACAGGTATAACCGCCGCTTTTAAGGCAAAGCACCAAGCGGGTTTTGTTGCACATGAAATAACCAGCGATGAATTCTTGAAGAGAGCCGTTGCCACGCCTTTGGTCAATCATGGCCGTAAATGGGAGGTCTTTGTCGGTGAACAAAGTTTTGGCTTTTCTGATGGCATTACGGCTGGTGATGCTATGCGTGAAGCCCATAAGCGCGAAGTCAATAACGCACTTTATAGCCTGTCAAAAGATAATACCGGAAGCGTCGAGGTAAAGTCTGTGCCACCGGATCGGGTGTTAAATGAATACCCTGATTTAGTGGAAAAGTTTGCTAATGCTTTAGATTTCAACCCGACAAGCAAAACAGTAATCAATGTGCCATTTAAAGAAAAGGATGAAGCCAAAGCGTTAGGCGCGAAGTGGGACAGACAAGAAAAGTCTTGGTATATCCCGGCAGGTGTTGTGCTTGCGCCGTTTGATAAATGGATGCAAAAACCTTCGCAGCAAGATTCAACCGACAATAGGCCATTAGAAACTGCACGGTTCTGGCGGCATAATTCAATCATGGCACTTAAAACAATGCACTTTGATGAAACGCTGGCAGCCTCCCTGGAACAGCTTGAGAAGATAAAAGAAAATAAGGCAGAACTGAAACGGCTTCAGGGAAAGGAAAACGCCGTTCAAGCCCGTTATCAACGATTACAGGAAACACGGAAAGTAAATCCTTTGCAAGGGCGCGAATACTTGGCTGTGCCTTACAGCGAACGTGTCGCCGCAAAAGCGGCAGGTGCGGTTTGGGATAAATCCGCTAAGTCCTGGTATGCAGGCCCAAAGGCCGATATGGAAAAGCTTAAGATCTGGTTGCCGGAAAATGTAAAAAGCCAGCAAGAACCGGCAATGACGCCGCGCGAAGAGTTTGCCGAAGCGTTAACAGCGTTGGGTTGCGTAGTAAAAGGGAAGCACCCCGTAATGGATGGTACTAAGCAGCGGATTCAGACAGTTGGCGACAAGTCCGGCGAAAAGGCGGGTTTTTATTTTGCACATCTGGATGGTCATCCAGCTGGATTTATCCAGAATAATCGGACTGGCGAGTCGTTGAAATGGAAGTCAAAAGGGTATGCGCTAAGTGATGAGGAAAAAGCGAAACTTCTGGCCGATAGTGCTATCAAGTTGCAACAGAGGGAAGTGGCCCAGGCTGCTCAGCATAATGCGGTCGCTGTCTCGGTTAGGTCGTTATTGGCCGTGGCTCCACCGGCGCCTGTCGATCATAAGTATTTGCAGACTAAGGACGCTCGGCCCGGCGATTTGCGTGTTGTGCCTGCCGCTGGTAGTGCGTTGCCTGCCGCTGTCATGATTGGTAAGAACTGGAAAGAGTCAATGACATTACGCGACTCGCATCCCGATAAACTTGTGTTTACAGCAGGTGATTTGCTATTGGCCGCGCAAGATGTGAGTGGCGAAATCCGGTCCGTGCAATCTATCCAAGAAAACGGTATGAAACGTTTTGCCACTGGCGGCACTAAGCAGGATACGTTTCATGTTGTCGGCGGTGCTGGCCTCAAAGCATTGTCGGCGGCACCGGCCATTGTCATTGGTGAAGGGTATGCTACTGCTGACACATTGTCGCAGTCGCTTGGATATGCAACTGTAGCCGCGTTCGATTCCGGTAATTTACCGCACGTCGCTAAACAACTGCGCGATCAGTTTCCAGATAAGCCGTTTGTAATTGCGGGCGACAACGATTTACACCAGGAGCTGACAGAGGGCCGAAACCCAGGGAAAGAGAAGGCGCTGGCAGCGGCCACGGCTGTAGATGGTATTGCGGTGTTCCCGATCTTTGCGCCAAGAGAACAAGCGTATCCTGCGAACCTGGAACCTGTGACACCGGCGAAGGCGCGAGGCGGTGACTTGTCCGAAGAACAGAAGAATGCAATCGCCGCCATGAAGGGTTTTACCGACTTTAACGATCTTGCCACAAAAAGTGTGTTAGGGCGTGAAGGCGTTGACCGGCAAGTAAAGCCCATTGTGGACAAAGTTGTCGATGAGCGCGATCAGGCTCTTAAGCTTCAGCAAGATACTCAAGCCGAAGAGCGTACTGAAAAACTGGTACAGGAGAATAAAAATCGCAGAGGTATAAGAGTTTGATTGATGGTTTACCTATCCGCTAGCTAGCGGACTTCCCAACGCCCTTCCAAGGGCGTTTTTTTTGCAGCAGCCAAAAGCGGCCATGAAAAATATGGCTGCACCTGCAGCAAAGTCGTTACTGTCTATGGTGATGGATACCAGAAGAATGGGGGGTTAGCTAGATCCACCCCGGTCATATTTGGCTAGGGTGGACAGTTCAATAACTGTGACAGCTTGCCGGTATTCGCTCCTGGCACGGTCACGGTGGACGGTCTGTGACTTTGTCGGTATTGCGTATTCCACCCAAAATCTGCCAGTGTTTCCATCTTAAAAACGCCATCAATTCCGGATCAAAACCGCTACCCTTTCCAATCCAAAACCGCCATTGACTCCATAAGCAATCAGCCAGTCAGAAAAATAAAATAAACAGAGGTTTTTAATAAGATTACTTAATGAGGCTTTAGGTGATCAGCCCGCAACGAATGTTGGATTTCCAGCACTCGTAACTGTAGTTTCTTGATTTCATACTTCGAATTTCTTGCACTGATCCGGTTTTTTCATCTCGAATTAGCTGATTTTATCAAATCACTTTTTCCCGCATGAATTGCATCGGGCATTTTACCTGCTCGCATTAAGTGTATGGGCCTGCAAACATCCGTATTTTCGGCCCGAATTAGACGCTATTGCCCATTTTGGCACGAATCCTTACGGTTACCCGTTTATAGTTAGCCAATTTCAGTATACCCCATTTGTCTACTGATTTTACATTTTCGGGCGTTGGGCAGAAATACCCTGCTTCGACTGATTTGCGCTTCATAGGTCATGTGATCTGTTCCTTGCTTCATAGTTAGCTCCACCATAGAGCATATTATTTACTAATTTTAGCTTTTCAATGGATTTATAGGACTGTAATAAACCCTCTGAAAAAGAATGTTTCTAAGGAATATAACCCCTTAACGTTTTGGTTAATCTTGATTCATGCTATTTGCCTAACTGTTCTGCATTTCGGAAATCCAGAACATCCCCAGAACTGTTTGCCTCGGTTATCGACGCTTCGTGTAGTTCTTAAAATCATGGGGTTGCCGCACTTCGGGCATACACTATCATCTTGCCGTTGCTTTTCCTCAACAATTGTCTTGACGTGCTTAACGTGAGCAATATGGGTTCTGATCGATGGCTTTAATCGACCCGATTGAAGTCTTGTGCAAATAGCCAGAACCTCACCATCGCTCAAGATAGGTTGCGCCTTATTTTTGATAAATCGGATATAGCCGCCCGCATAAACAACATTATCCGGCATGGCGGTTTTGAAGGTGCTGTCGCCGACAAAGACGACAACCGAAAATACTTTGTTAGGGGCAAGTTCTAAGGTTGTCTGTAACGTCTGAGTATGTTTGTAATTTTGATGCAGCGGATTCTGGAATTTGGACGTGTGCCGGTAAATTTTCTGGGTCCAGGTCTTCTGCTGGGGACTACCGAATATCCAGCCTTTCATATTCTTGGTTTCGATTACGAAAACACCGTACCGTGACACAATGATATGGTCTATTTGGGTGGTGCCATCTTCTGTTGTCAGCGTTACGTTCTTGAACAGCGTGTAAATGTGCTTATCCAGAAAGAGCTTAGCTGCTAGGTTAACCTGGAGTTCGCCGATAACGCCTTTCATGAAAGACGACTTCAGAATCGCTATGATAATGAAGAGCGGTATTAACCACCAAAATGCGCTTATTAACGGGCGAAAAGCGTGTATCAGGAGGTGGTTTATGTCCATTAGGTTCTGGGGTTAGTTTTGTCCACAATGCCTGAATAATCACTCCTGAGGCACATCAGGATAAGCGGTTTTGTGCTCTCCTTCCAACATAGTCATTAGCCGTTCAATAACCTCAGCAATGCGGTTTCCGCTTGCTAAAAGGTTTTCTGAAAAATGTCTAACCAAATTTATAGTCAATTAAACTTAACTCCATAAGGGGCTGGTGATAGAAGGCAATGTGACGAATTAAAGACAGGGTTATCCACAGATTTTGTGGATAACCGTCGCTAACAAGAAAATTTATCGTCCAATAAGACGATCGAAAAAAGCTTTAGTTACGACTTACATTTAAGACTCACCCATAAGCAATTCCTGTTTTGTTTCCACGAATTTAAGTGTAGTCGAAGTTTATAACTGATGCTTTGAATGTTGAAATTTCTAGAAGAAAGCTACACTTATTTTGTACGCAACCGACCGGTTTCGGACAGGGTTTAAACACTATGTACTAAAGTAGGCTTATTTAGTTTCGTACCTGTGCTATGATTCGTACTTCCCTTTCGGACGGAATGAGAGCATGTCACGCGTTTTTGCTTACTGTCGAGTGTCGACGACAGATCAAACTACTCAGAATCAGAGCAGGGAAATCCAGGCGGCAGGATTTGCTATTGCAGCACAACGACTGATTGAGGAATGCATCAGCGGCTCAGTGGCGGCAAAGGAGCGTCCTGGTTTTACCAAATTAATCGACCGGATGGAATCGGGCGATATTCTGGTGGTGACAAAACTGGACCGGCTGGGGCGTAATGCGATGGATGTACGATCAACCGTCGAGCAGCTGGCAGGTTTAGGCGTACGCGTCCATTGTCTGGCATTGGGCGGTGTCGATCTGACCAGTCCGGCCGGCAAGATGACCATGCAGGTGATCGCCGCGGTAGCCGAGTTCGAACGTGACCTGTTGATTGAGCGCACGCAGTCAGGGATTAATCGGGCTAAGGCGGCCGGCAAACCATTCGGCAGACCACCGGCGCTCACTAGCGAGAAACGCGCAGCCGTCCTGGAAAAACTGGCGGCTGGCATTAATGTGACTGAGTTAGCGCGTGAATTCAAAACCACTCGGCAAACTATTATGCGGATTCGGGAAGCGGCGTTGAAATCACCACAAAGTGAAAATACGGTCAACTCTTCTGGGGAGTAAGTAATGAATCATGTCTACTTGGAAAGGCACGATACCGAAAACAACATGCATCGTTTTTATCAGATGTTTGTGACACCAGGCTTATTTGACGATTGGTCCCTGATTAAGGAATGGGGCAAGGTGGGCTCACCCGGTACGGTGCGCAAAGACTGGTTTGATACGGAGGAAGAAGCCCTAACCGCCAAGCAAAGGCTCGTTGAGGCCAAACAGAAAAAGGGGTATCAATCTATGGGGTAATTTTAGTAGCTTGAAACAAGGACCGCCTATATATAAGGTATAAGGGCAGAGGTTATTTGAATTGGCCCGTGATATGAGCAAAATCCTGAAATCAGAAAAGATGCCTGTAACCAGCAGTTTGAATTGTTAGCGCATCAATTAGGCGTTCTGCGACCTCATTCTTTGCTCGCTAACCCAAACCATCCTCTGACACCAACGTAGAAAAGTCCTCTATAGTAATTACTCCTGGTAGCAAACGGAAAGCCCCTTCGCGAGGACCGAAAAGCAAGAAAAGAATCCCGATGGGTTCTTTTCTTTGTCTTTTTGGGCGGAAGGGGCTTGAAGATAGCGAGGGCCAGAGGCCCTTAGCGATGTGTGAAAGGGGGCGTCACCGGATAGCCGATACTGTTTTGACAGGCTCGCCAAACCGTCCCAGAATTCGGAGATCTTGTCTAAAATTGTCTCGTTATGTATATTATATGAATGTTATATGTATATCTTATGAGGTGAGCCATGCATATCAATCTATCGCCTGAGATCGAGCGCTATCTGCAAACCAAAGTCGGCACGGGTTTCTATAGCAATGCATCGGAAGTGGTGCGGGATGCGATCCGCCGCATGTGGGAAGAAGACGAAAAGCTGGAAAAGCTGCGCGCCGCCGTGCAGATCGGTGAGAACCAGCTGGAACGCGGGGAAGGGGAGACTTATACAGCCGACCGGCTGGACAAGATCACCGACAAAGCTTTCAGCAACGCCCTCAGCGGCAAGAAAGTCAGTGCCGATGTCGTCCCATGATGTGCGTTTGATCCTAGCGCCCCGGGCGGAAAACGACTTTGCCGATATTCTGCAATACACCTTGGAAACCTGGGGCGAACATCAGGTTTATGTGTATCGCGCCGTGCTCGATAAGGCTTTGCTGACCATTCAGCAAAGCCCGCAGATCGGCCAGCCAAGGCCGGAGCTGTCGCCGACGCACCGGACTTTTCCCGCTGGACAGCATGTGATTGTTTACCGCCCCGCGCCTGACGCGGTTTATGTGTCCCGTATCCTGCATGAGCGCATGGATCGCGGACGGCATCTGTAAAAAAAACCATTGGCAAATTAGATACGATCATGCTGCATATTCCACCCTAAAATAGCCAACCATTCCGATTGAAAACCGCCACCTGTTCCGATGCAAACCAGGACATCGATGCCGATACGATTATGCCAGTATTGAATGACGGCTTTTGGAAGTCATGAATTGTCGCCATCGATAATAATTTCGACAATGCTCTTTTTTATTTCTGTAATACTCTTGCTTTTTTCCAGTCTAGTCACACACGGCGGTTTTTGATGTATTTTGTATAATCCAATGAATACATTGAAATTCAATCATTTATTTACCATGACCGCAGAGGCTCTCACAAGGAATACCATCACCGTCTCTATCCAAACGCGAAAAACCGCATTGAGTCAAATAGAGCTTAGCTTCTTCGCATGATCCCATTTCCCTGCAATAGTGTTTGCTGCCACATGAAGAATTTACTTGCTGATTCGTTAGTTCTGCTTTCAGAGCAACCTGATTTGGAACACTACCGTTCTTTCCGCCATGCCGGTATTCCCATGGCGGCATTGGGTTTGGGTCAGACCACAGCCCTGCCTTGGCTAGTCGCGCTTCCTCTTCGATCTGCAATAAGGATTGATCGTGCATGTATTTCCGGTAAGTCCAGGCCATGCCGCGTTTGATTTGCTCACGATTGGCGTCAAGTCCGGCCACAAAGATTGTGCCGACTGTGCGGCCATATTTGTCGATGGTCTCTTTTTCTACCCGGATGTTCTTGTTGAAAACCATGTCGGACAAGGATTGCCTGGATCGTTGACCGAAAGCCTGGTCGCTCTCAGGCGCATCAATTTGCGCCAGCCTGATTTTGACTTGTTGATTGCCCGGTATTAACAGGGTGACGGTATCGCCGTCATGCACCCCGACCACACGGCCTTCCAGGAGTTCCGCAGCGCCAGGCAAGTCGGCGTAAAGGAATAACAGAAGAACCAAAAAAGCTGGGGGGATAATTTTGAACTGGGCTGTGGTAGCCATAGAATTTTATAATTACAAAGCTTTAATGTGGTCGCTTGTCTTGGTTAAGTTAGAGGAGAAAAACCCGCCGCATTCCTGTTTGGAATTGCAATTCTGGCATTCATTAAGGAAGTCGTTTTTCCAGTCACTGATAGACTTCACAGCAAACCGCCTCACCGGTTCTGGAATAACGCAAAGAGGATGGTTATAGAGAGATACCCTCATTCGAGAGCGAGCCAGGGTATCAATGGCTTCAGCCAACTCGTTCCGGTAGTCATAGGGATCAATCCAGATTGCATCCAGGTTGGACTTGGCAAACCCTCTTATCTCCAATCCCATCAATGCCACATGATCGACGAACAATAAATTCCGGGTGATGAATTCTGCCAATTGCGGCAAACGATGATAGTTTTCCCGGTGAATGACCACCCGGATTTCTACCGGGACGCGGCATCGCTTGAGATTCAGAATGCCTCGAAGGGTGTCATCAAAGGCGTTGTCCGCTTGAACGATATAGTCATGGAGTTGGGAATAATCGGCATAAAGCGGAATCCCAATCATCAAGTCATGGTGTTTGACCGCGGCAACTTTGATCGCCAAATCCAGATTCTTGAAGTTTCGGCCATTTGATAGGATGTGCAGGGATGTTCTTGGCAAATGGGTTTCCGAAGCTCGGATCATTTGTATGAAATCATCACCCCATAATGTTGGTTCTCCCCCCGTAATACAGATTTCGTGCGTTTCTGAGTGGATCAGGGGCAATGCTTCCAGCATATCATCCACCAAATAATGATCATTAATATCCCTGGGAGGTTGAGAGCACATGATGCAAAAAGAGTTGCAACGTTCCGTTACCAGAAACGCATTGGAATTAGCCTCATGCCGGTACAATACGTTAATACCGCAGTCTGCTGGTTGAAACTTGATAACATCATGCTCCTTGAGGTAATCCAGTTCCGGTGCCAGGCGGACAATATTTGTCAGCCCGTTTCCTGCATCCCTGTCTGGACAAGCTTTTCCGCTTGAAATCAGAACCAGTCCGAATCCTTGTGGCAAGGCTTCGGTTGAGCCATGCCAGCGCAAAGCATAGGAGGCACGAAGGGGAAATGGTAGATTGGAGTTAGTGATGACTTTGGAAATAAACGGGCGTTGGTGGCTTATCTCACCATGCGCCGTATTGTTTTTCGAGTGCAGATAGATCACGGACGCACCCAACTCAACAGGATTTTTCTAGCCTCTGGATCATCTTCCAATAACGTGAACAGGTAGCGAAAGATTTTCATATTTTTGCTGCAAAAGCCGCTTGTAGCCTTATGCCCCACGGCGTCGCCCTGAGTTGCGTGATGATAGACCGGCTCGGTTCCGCAGTAAGGCAGAAAGCCGCAGTCGTTACACATGGGCAAGCTTTCCGATAGCGTGGCTTCAAGGGTGTCCAGAACAGTATCTGACAGGATCACATCCTCGTAACTGTCATGATGAACGCTTCCGAGCCTGAATTTCTTGTCTCCCATTTCCGCAAGCATCCGGGCCTCATCGGAAGCGTAAATATCGCCGTCATAGTTGTAAACAATGGCCGAAATTGCCATGCCGGACGGAGATTGCAGATCAACATAACCCGTGCCGAAGGGCGAAAAGATTTTATTAATAATCATCGAGGCGTACAGTTCTACAAATGGATACCCTTGACGATTGATTTCCAGGACATAATTCAGCCCTTCCTTGTAAAACTCAAACCAACGATCCACATCATATTTGTAAGCTTGCCCGGTTTTGACTGCGAATCCATAAGGACTCAGGGCGCGAAGGAATATCGCGTCCATTCCCAAGGACAGGTAGGTGTCTATGATTTCCCGGACACGCGGAAGGCTGGCTTCCGTTGTGGTCATCAAAGCGCCCACCTTATCCCGGCCCAAGACCGCTTGGGCTTTCCTGATACCTTCAACAGTGAGTTGATAACCATTTCTACCTGGGCGTGGACGGTTCAGGTTGTGCAAATCTTGCGGGCCATCTAGTGAAGTCGAAAGGCAAATGTCGTGAGCAAGGCAGAACGACAGGATGTCATCCGTTAAAAGGCTCAGATTAGTTGTTATAACAAATTGAATATTTTTGTCGTGGTTCTCATTGATCCGCTTGGCCTGATCGACCACATATTGAATGAGGGGGAAATTCAAAAGCGGCTCACCGCCTTGAAATTCAATTTTAATCGCCGGTGATGGGCTTCTGAATACAAATTCCAACGCCCGATCTGCGGTTTCCTGACTCATGTCATAAGCCAGCTTATCGTCGGTTTGCCTAGAAACCTGGCAATACTGGCAGGTGTAATCACAGCGCAGAGATACAACGAACAAATGCAGCGCCGTAAACTGAGAAATTTGCTGTGCCTTTGTTCGGTATTTGAGCGCGAGAAGATCAACGGCAACGTTCGAGTCATCGTCAATCAGGAAATGCTTTGATTTGAGGTCGTGGTAAAAATCACCGTGGAAAGAAACGGTTTTTCTCACGAACTGTTCCAGTTGTGGCCGTGTGACAACCAAGTGCTCCCCAACTTCGTTGGTCAACACATAGCGATTATCATCGAGGTTAACAAAACGACAGGGGAGCATCCAGTATTGGCCGGGCACGGCTTGGTCGAATGCTTGCGGCAGGCGAAATTTCTTTCCTAACCTAGACATACAGGCTAGCTAGGACTCAATCAGGCCGGTATTAGAAAAGGCGTTAGCCAGAATCAGAGTGCGGATATTGGCCGTTTCCCTGGAAATGCTGTCCCGTAAGTCCTGATCCAAGACTTCATTACGTATCCTGGAACACAGCTCATCAATCCCCGGTTCGGCTATATTGGCCGGAACGTGCAAAGTGACCTTGGTTTGCTTATCCGCCGACTCAACATCAAACGAGCACCGATCGGCAAAGCGGTACAATGCACGTTTGATGGTCTCTAAGGTGAAAACGTTGTTGTCGAAAGACAGATCAACGTGATGGGCATCTGCACCTTTTATCATGCAGTATCCTTATTAGTAACGGGAAGACACGTGCGATGCATGCGATGCATGTGAGCTATGAGATCCGTGCGCCGCTACATTCTGACTTCTGCTGGAATCCGAGCGCTCAAGCACAAACGGGTTTTGGGCTACTTTAGGTAATTCTGGCTTCGATGCAGTATACCCTGCACCAGCGTTCAATTGTTCTGTTAAAGACTGCGGCAATGCGGCGCTGGCGTCAATAACCAGTGATGCAGCCAAGACAGCAACTGGGATCAAAAAACTTTTCTTTTTCATTGTTTCCCCTAACAGTATGAATAAAAAATCCTACTAGTTTTTACCAAACTAATCAGAAGATGTGTTCTGTAACTATAGACTATTTATTGTTATTAGCTAGATGGTTAGTCCCACATTTAATTGGTAAATTTATTTTCAGAGCTAAGTCTATCTTCTAAGCCAATCGAAGATGGATTTGATAAAAAATTTACTTTTTATATTGTGTTTTTTAATACTACGAGCTTTTAGGATTTCGTCAATCCGCCTAGACGCTAATAACTTCATATGATTGATCTTTGTAATGAGCTCGTCCTCAGAATCGCTCATTCAAGACCTCGTAGCTATAAAAGCTTTGCTGAAGAATTCTTTCTTGACGCTTGTAAATATCCTTCTCCTGATGGCCTGTCTGGTCAAAGATACGGACAAAAAAACGACAATCATGCGCTTTACTCCAGTTTAGCAAAGCGTCAGTCTGCTTAGAAAAAGTGGATGAAGAGACCATAGTATTAAATGTTATCTGTTGAATTGGCAGTAAAGCTTGCTCCTCTTGACGATGTGGAAGCTTTCGGTCACGGACAATAAATCCATTTGAGTTTAGAGCGACATCAAATATATACTCCAGCTTGCCATTTGGAGAGACCCAGCACGGAGGAAACTCGGTTCCTCTGCCGCCAAGCCTTTCAGTAAGATTGATGACCTGTCCCTTCAGAGTCTCAACTTCTTTTTCAAGGTTGCGTTTCCGACTGGCTAAATCTGTTGATTTGTTCAATGCGGAAATGGCTGATTTAACGTCATTTGGTTCAATAGGGGGATCTTGATTCTTAGCAAATTCCCTGATTTCTTTGCCAAGAACAGCATCTTTGGCTATTTCTTCTGGAGTCACTTTGGTTGAAGTTTTTGCTTTCTCCAAGAGGTCTGTCAGCTCTTTGTAGCTCTCAATCTCGGTACGCAATTTTTCAAGCTCACGCTTAACGACTTCTAATTCTTTGGAGTGTTGGATAGCCATCCTGATCTCTTTAAATTGTTCATCAATAGTCTGTGCGTTAGGGAAAGCCCGACGAATTTCTTGAACAAGAAGAGCCGACTCTTCAGCATTCGCAGATACTTGGGTAAATGCTTTGATGCGCTCATCTTTGGAAAAGATGGTGGCGGCAAGCGCCATCAACATTGCAAATAAAATCAAAATCATAATCTCGGCCATTGTGAAGCCAAGCACTAGGCCACGGCGATATGAGCGATCCTCTCTTGAATTGGTGTGTTGCATTAGGGTTCAATCTGCACCGTTTGAACCAACTCCGGCTTAAGCCGCGTAGAAATCTCGTCAATAATGTCATTGAGGCCAGCATGAACTTGAGTCGTTGACTTGCGAGACTTCTCTAGCTCTTTTTCTAGTTCTGCCGAATGATTCCGGACGGTTTCAAATATTGTTTTTGCTGATGCGGCAAGTTCTTTCATTGCCCGTACTTCCTGATCTCGAATATCATTGGAAGATTGCCCGATAGTCTGCTTGGCTTCCCATGCCTTCTGAGAGATATGGGCTATCGATGCATCAACCTCAGCCTGCCATGAACCAACAAGAGAAGATAAAGCAGATGCTGTGCCGTTCAATGACTGTTTGATCTCAACAAGGGTTTTGGCATGCTCTTGGGTTAGCTTCTGTGCTTCTGTGACAGTCTGTGTGATAGACGAAAAAATACCGTTGCCGATTTCAGCGGACTTATTGAGGGTCAACATATTCTCTTGAGCTTGAACTGTTACAGCATTCAACGCCGACACATTCTGATTAAGCAGACTGGAACTTGCCAAAGCGTTCTCAATTGCCGTTGTAAGTCTTGCGAGAATCTTCCCATCACCACTTGCTCTCTTATTAATGGCTTCTCCCGCCTCTTTGATAGCGTCCATGGCTGGGGCTATTTTAGTCGTGATCAAATCCGAGGGAGCTTCAATACTCTCAACTTGCTTAAGCAGCGCTTCTATGGCCTTCACCATGCCGCCAGATGTTATATTGAGCTGTTTAGCATTCAAAGCAAATCCATCTAATGTTTTCCCCATCCGGACACCCAGCATATCAGCAACATCACCAAACTTGGTGGCACTTTGGCTCATAGCCTCGGATGCTTCTTTGGATACTGCTTGCATACCCTCTGCGATAGATTGTTTTGTAGCGCGTCCAAAATAATTCATATCCAGTGTGATTTGGTCCAGTTCCGTCCGAAGACGGGTAGCAGCATTTGCCAATTCAATTCTGGCCTCTATTTCGACATTTACAATGTCGTGGCGCATCTGGTTGAAAAAAATACGGAGCATGAGCCCCACAATAGTTGTGGCGAGCGCTATACCAAAACTGTTGATGATTGGATCCATGCTTGCAGTGCCAGAAAACTGCTCATTGGACGAAGTAAAATTGTAAAGAGCATACGAGAGACTTACGAGCGTATAGAGAAACCCTAGATAATAGAGGTTATCACCTGATTGATCTTCGCTGAGCCTGCGTTGCTGAAAACTTACCAAGGAGGCAGCATAGGCGAGCATTAAAACAACAGGGAAGCTTGTGACATATATCTGTGAAAATTGGTAAAGCTTGAGTCCAATCATACCCGTAGCCCCGACAACAAATACGATAGCAAACATGTATTTGTCATAGAGACTATTAACGGGATTGAGTCTAGGAACATCGCTCTTATTTGTCATTTTGACACCTATTACTTTCAACTAATACACAAAAATTGACTTGTGGAGAACCTTGTTCAGCAAATACCCTTTGCCAAAAATCGGCTAGCTTAGCGCGGCCTAAAGCATTTTCCCGAGCGAGCATCCAAACACTAATATCTATATCTCGCAAGTCGCTTTTGATTCGATCAAATGACCTGTTTTTGATTAACGCTTCCGCATTGACCGTTCCACGGTAGAGCGAGAGGTTTGATGTATGCTGCATAAGGTCTGATACAACGATCAACTTCTTGGGTTTATTTCGAACAGTGGGTTCAGATAGGCTTGTGAGCACAACAGACTGAATACTTTCCAGAATTGGGGACTTGTTTTCTGGGGAAGCATCAAGGAGTTGTGAAATTTCACGCTCAAGAGGTTGCCCAAACCCTTTTTGCCATGTGCGTTCAACGTGAGGAGGATTACCAACAAGGGGGTTTATTTCATCTCCGTGCCCCGGATTACAGAGGGAAACAATAGGCTGTAGCAGACTAGACTGAGTGCTATGAATAAAATAAAGATCAAGCCGTCCATGCAATGGGATAGAGTCTCTTAGAATCTGAAATTCGTCTGAAAAAGCTTTTTTCTGCTGAATAGAAAGACTGTCAGTAGCATCGATTAATAGCGCGGTTACGCTAGTCGCCCCAGATTCTGGGCAAAATGTTTTTTTATCTAGACCCAATGCATTTGACTTGCGGTAAAAATAAGTCCCTACGCCTGCGATGACAATCAGCGTAACGATAATGATCATTACGAATCCAAGAAAATCTTGTTTGTAATCTCTGTCGTTTTTGTGATTCCGGGAATTGTTACGCCTCGACACGATCTGCTTCCTTATGGCTGATAATTTCGTCAATCTGTTTGATCTTAACAATCGCTTGATCAAAAGCATCCATGACTTTACTAATTGCTGATTGAATTGTTGAACTGGCTTTTGTCATTACATCATTGAGACGTTCATCAGAAAGAGATGTGGCGGGAAGAATTGGTGAATGTCTTCTTTCGAGGCACCATGCACGATCAAAATATTTTGGTGGTGGTGTATTGCGGGCCTCTCGGTTCCTAGCACGATAAAAGGTGATTAGTTCGCGGCCACAGCTCTCCAAATAGTTTTGGTGTGTCTCTAGGTTTACAAGTAAGTTTTGTCGATTTGCAATGATGAAGTCATGTTCTTGACGCCGCTTAACAAGATCGTCTTTAAGTTGAGCCAGCGCCGAAGATGCGTAGTCTCTTGTATCCTTTAAATCATCTAATAAAAGCGCCTTTTTATCTGCATAGGTTTCATAGGCTCTTCGCTGCCGCCGTTCAACATTTCCGTAGTTTGGGTATGGGTCGTCCATTTTAAAGCCGTCGATTAATGCAATAATGGCAAAAAAACAGCCAACACCAACCATCATCCATGACTTAAAGTCAGTAATACCAAATGGGGTTTCTCTAAATGATGAAATAGCTATCACCGTCGCTTGATCTGCCATGGTGCTAGCGAGTGCATCGCGATAATGAGCGACCAAGATATTAAAGGAAAAGGTTGCTACTAATAAGACTAAGATCAACCCTATTCCTATCAGTTTCTTATAGATTCCTACATGCCAAATCCACGGCATAATTTTAGCGCCAAAAAACAAAGCCACGCCTATATTCAAAAAAGCAATGGCAACGGCTTCTCCAAATCCTCCAAGAAGGCCAAGCTCATTACCTACAGACAAAAACGCTGAATTTAGAGAAGCTTCGACTAAATATAAAATAGCAACGATACCCCAGTGAAAGAGTGTTGACCGTGGGTAATGTGCAGGCCGGTTAAGTTTGTTTTCAAGCTTGAAGCTTTCAAGGTAACGGGCATGTTCCATTACGTCATTTTTTGAGTTTGTGAGGTTATCTTGTCCCTGATGTATTCGCTCCTTGAAATCGCCTGTGGCCTCCCGAGCTGCAAGAGTAGCTTGAGTCAAACATGTTTCAATATTTAGGTTGGCCAGTCTCTGATTGTAAGTTGTAAGATGATCATTAAACTGATGCAGACATCTGGCTCTCTCAGCTTCGATGAAATTTATGATTTTACTCTCGACCTCGTCAAAATCATCGCTATCCGAACTGGGCAGTTGTTTGCTTCCATATTCCTTGGCTTTTTCTTCAAGCCCAAGCTTCTTCTTTGTATTTTTGATATCCAGAGAGAGAAATGTATTGATACCCGGCGTGTGGATTTGCGTAGATGATTCAAGTAGGGTTTTGAGTTTTTTGAACGTGTTCATGCAAGTATGATTACTTCCGTCTTCAGTCATAAAATTCGTTTCTCTTTGCCCTTATAACTGTGACGTTCTCTAAAATATTTACAGCACAAACTCTTATTTCTCGATCTTTAACGAAAATATATCGTTAGATGGCTTTCAATGGGGAAATATAGCACTAGTTGACGCTGTTGACCCGACTAGCTGGGTATCAGTGTTTAGGTTTTAATTGTTAAATATTTTTACGTAATTCCGGCATTAAGGTTGTATCCATCTAAGATTAAACTATTTATGGCAAAGACGCACACAGGGTATGTCATCATGGTTGCCATCAAGACGTAATAATTCGCACTATCCGAATGCGCAACACCGCACGAAGCCGGCAACTTACTTCCAGGCACATGCAATCCAAAAGCATTCCGGATGGCCATGCCAAGGCTAAAGTGCAGATCGATCAACTCATTTTCCCGCATAACGGTCAGGGCTATTTTCTGTTCGCCGTCCAGGATCATCATTAATCGATCAACAGCCTCGGCAATGGTTTCCGGAGCCGGATATCTTGCTGAAAAAAGGTTGGCCAGTTATTGGTCAATTTAACTCAACTCCAGACGGGGTTATGGGTGGAAAGGACAGAGTACGAGGCTTATCCACAGATTTTGTGGATAACCTTAATTCATGAGAAAAAATTCACCGGCCAGAGCAAAACTACCAAAAATGCCCGTAAGCAATGCTTCCAGCATTGTTAGAATCAGCATTGCCAGTATTGCTGCAATAATTCATTTGACCGGGAACAAAACCATCGACAGGAAGGGCATTTGAATCTCGGTAACAACAACGTTTTGTGTCTTATTTCCATCCATAACCAAATGCCCGTTTTTGTTATTCTCACTTTAATGAGGCCAGCCCATGCTAAGCCGGAACGGACTCACGATTAAGCTTAGTGCATATTCCGATTTCTGCTGTTGACTATACTATTTACTAAAACAAACGCTTTAGTATATTTAGTATCATTTCATACCCTATCATTGTGTTTTCTCCTTCTTTAACAGGCGATTTTTCGCGTCACGCCTGATAAGTTACGTTTTGCCATTCTCACATAAACACTATAATAGTAATTTTAGTAAATTTAGTAACCGGCCCGAAACTCCGAAAAATATTGAAAATTTCAAACAGGTTTCCAAACGCGGCATGGAGAAAAGATGACCAACGAGATTGAAACTTCCTTCGAGCAAACTCGGAAAGATTTCCTTAGCTTCCTGAAATACACCAAGGGCCACTCGGATACCACCTGCTACAACTACAACTCGGATTTGGGCAGCTGGTACCGCTGGCTGTGTGAGGCAAAGCTGGATTGGAAAAATTGCGGACCGACTGATGTTGAGCAGTTCGTTTCGCATCTATCCCGCGAAGGGGTAGGGGCCCATGCCGTGGCCAGAAAAATCTCTTGCTTAGCCACCTTCTATAAATGGGCCAAGCGCAATAACAAGGTAACCGAAGATCCCATTTACCAGATCGAAAAGCCCAAACGACCGCGACGGATTCCGGTCTGGCTGGAAACCGAAGAACAAACGGCGCTGATGAAAGCCACAAGAAATTATGACGATATTCCCGACAACGTTTTCGGCCAGCCGTGAGTTCTCGATGACCGTGCGCCGGCGCTATGAATTGCTGTTTGAGCTGATCCAGAAGTCCGGGTTGCGGATTAGTGAAGCCTTGGGGCTGAAAGTGCAGCATATCCGGGTCGTGGATGGCGTGGCCAAACACGTCCGGGTGATAGGGAAGGGCAACAAGGAGCGGCAGGTACCGTTACCGGAAGCCTTTGGCCGGGTGCTGGCGCTGTCACTGGCCGGTAAAACCCAGGAGGATTATGTCTTCGCCAAAAAGCCCGGCGGCAAATCGCCCAGCGCTCATGCGGTTCGCGCTTATTTAAAGAAGCTGATCGACAAGGCGGGTATCGAGGAAAAAGTCACGCCGCACAAGCTCCGGCACACGTACGCCACGCGCTTGCTGGAGAAGAATGTGCAATTGGTCGACATTCAGGCTTTGCTAGGGCATGAGAGCATTGCTACGACGCAGATTTATACGCATGCTGGGCAGGAGCGGTTGAGCAAGCTGGTGGCCGATATTTGAGGTGGTTATTAATCATCTTTACCTGGAAAGGCACGACCCGACCCAACCCAAAATCTGCGACAGGATGCTACAATGCAAATCAAATATGATAAGGTTAATTAAGGTTTGTACTGCTTGACAATGTTTAATAAGGTTTTATAATGTATGATAAAGACGTCGCGCCCTTGAGCTTGGGTAATTATCTCACTGTAGGGGAAGCCGCAGTGACTCTTGGCGTGTCACGCTCAACGTTGAGGAATTGGGATAAGGCGGGGAAATTGAAGCCCTACCGCCACCCCGTCAACGGTTATCGGCTTTACAGCCGCAACGAATTAGATGCCTTATTAAAAGAAGTACAAACCGCAAGATGAGCCAAAAATTGAACGATACGAACCTGCTTGCTCTCGACTACCCCACCCAGACAATTGTGCGCCGAGAAATTCCGCAAGCGATTCCATCGCAGCCCATTGCGGCAAAAGAGACTGAAAGGCCGCTCAAGACTCGCTTTACAGTTGTTTCTTTATTCTCTGGCTGCGGCGGGATGGATCTCGGATTCAAGGGTGGATTTACCGTCCTTGGCCGTCGCTACGCTAAGCATCCATTCGAGCTTATTTGGGCGAACGAACTTAATGAGGCGGCTTGCCGGACTTACCGCAGGAATATCGGCAAGCATGTGCGGCAAGGCGATATCTGGACGATGCTCGATGATCTACCGGCTCAAGCAGACATTGTAATCGGCGGCTTTCCATGCCAAGACATTTCCGTGAATGGAAAAGGGGCCGGCATCTCCGGCAAACGTAGCGGCCTATATAGGGCGATGGTCGAAACCATCGCAATTGTAAAGCCCAAGATATTCGTCGCGGAGAACGTGAAAGGCTTGCTGATGAATCATCATTCCGATGCGTTACGACAAGTGCTAGCGGACTTTAAGATTCTGGGCTACGAGGTGAGCTATGAACTTTATCACGCCGCAGACTACAGCGTTCCCCAAACGCGCGAGCGCGTCATTATTGTCGGCACGCTCCCAGGCGTAAAACCTTTCACCCCGCCTCTCTCAACGCGAGAAATCAAAGGCCGAATCACCGCCAGAGAAGCCTTGCATGACCTCGCTGCGCATCCCGAGGACGAGAGCATCAACCATATCTGGAGCCGTGCCAATCGAAGTCCAGAACAAGGGGATCGTAGGCTCGTGGCCGACCGTCCAGGTTACACGATACGCGCAGAGTGCCACGGCAACATCCAGTGGCATTATGAGTTACCGCGACGCATATCGATGCGGGAGGCCGCGCGCATTCAATCATTCCCAGATGACTTCATTTTCGACGCCAAGTTGAGGGAAACCGAGCGTCAGATCGGCAACGCGGTTCCTCCCGTCCTTGCTTGGCATATAGCTAAGGCTGTCGCCGAATCCCTGAAGTAACAATACGCAAATAGACATGTCAGCGCACTAGCTTTAAGCTATGCCGTTTTGAACGGGGCGCAGGCTCATTGCGCTATTGGCGGGACACATGACAAAAGAAGGATTCGAGCGGCTACTTGATTCTGTTGTAGCAACGTTGCGCGACGAAGCAAGGAACGCACTTTTCACCACTGCAAAGCAATTTGAAAACCGAGTGCGCGAAGTCGTCAAAGATGCTATTAACAACCCCGCGACTAACATCGACTTCGATCCGCATCCGCAAGCCTTCCCTGATATAGCCGTTGGCGAATTCGGTATCGAAGTTAAATTCACAATCAACGACACTTGGCGTAGCGTTGCAAATAGCGTCTTAGAAACCAATCGAATCAACGCAGTCAAAACCGTCTATATTGTTTTTGGCAAGATGGGCGGCTTGCCTGACGTGAAGTGGGGCGCATACGAGAAAAGCGTCATGCACGTGCGCACTTCTCATGTCCCGCGCTTCGAGGTAGAAATCGGTGCATCGAAATCGCTGTTCGAGAAAATGGAGGTGTCATACGATGATTTCCGCGTTTCGGAGATGCACGAGAAAATGCGCTATATCAGGCAGTACGCGCACGGAAGACTGAAAGCTGGCGAGCGCCTATGGTGGTTGGAAGACGCGACAGGCGAAGAGCATACGCTCCCGATCCAAGCGCGTCTTTATACAAAGCTTTCGCTCGAAGAAAAGATCAAGCTAAGAGCCGAAGCCATCTTGCTTTGTCCTCGCATCGTTGAATCTGGCCGTTCGAAAAATAAGTACGATGACGTTGCGTTGTATTTAATAACTTATCACGGCGTCTTGTGCCATCAAGCGCGAGACTTATTTTCGGCAGGCAGCGTAGCGAACCCGGCCAATAATGACAACGGCGGAATTTATATCGAGCGAGCCATCAAGCTCATCGAAACAGAAATTCGCGATGCCGCAGCAAGGTTGGAAGATGCGCTTTTCGTGGAATATTGGGGCTTCTCTGTTCCGCCAAACCGACGTGTCCAAGAATGGTTACGGCTAGCCGATAGCTATGCGCGCTATTGGAAGCCATCGGATGTCCTATTTCTTAGCGATCAACGATAAAGAGATGTGGCAATGACAGACACCCTTTCAAAGCAAGAGCGTAGCGAAAGAATGCGCCTAGTCAAATCGAAAGATACCCGTCCTGAGCTGGTCGTTAGAAGATTATGCCGCGAGCTGAGTCACAAAGGGTATAGATTGCACCGCAAAGACTTGCCTGGTAAACCTGACATCGCTTTCATTGGGCGCAAAGTAGCTCTATTCGTGCATGGATGCTTTTGGCATGGACACGACTGCCACGGAAGAGTCAGGCATCCGAAATCAAACCAATATTATTGGCGATCAAAAATCGATAGAAACGTGGCGAGAGACGTTGAGAACATCGCCGCGCTTGAAACGCTAGGCTGGCGGGTTATAGTCATTTGGGAGTGCGAAACAAAGCATCTTGAACAGCTGGCTCCCAAGTTGATCAACTTCCTCGCTAATTAGAATATCCACTTACCGATAAATACGAGGCGAGAACTACGCATTAATCAATTAAGCACGCCTAGCATTTGTCCGGACAACTCGAAAGCTAGGTAATTACTCTTTGACCAATCTAAGCTTTGGTGTGGCTTTAGGAAAATCTAAAATCACAGAAAGAAAACTCGGTTTAACGCAAAATAATTTCGCTATTTCGTTACTGTTAATTTGGGAATATTGATCAAGCCCAGCAATAGCATTATTTATTAACTCGAATTTTTCTTTATCAATAGAATGATCTTCAGATTCGACAATACCTTCACCGCGTTTTTTTAACCCGATAACAGCACTTATATATTGATTATCGTCGATTAGCCTTAAATCTTTTGCCCTATATAAAATTGCAGCCTTTGTTACTTTCCACTTTAATTTAATTTCAGAAAGCCCTTGCCAACTTATCCGACTTCCAGACTTACCAAATAAAAGAAAGTCTTTTGAAAAAGTTGTCCTTGGCATAAGAAAAGCTGATGAAAATCTATTTGCCTGAGATTCTGTAAACCTATCTCCTGTAACTTGTCCTTCATGAAAAATTAGATGTCCGGTTTCATGACCAAGATCAAATCTCAATCTATAAGGGCTTTGTTTGGCATCATTACGGATAATGATCGGCCGTTTTGCTGTAATTGATAAGGCATCTACTGAGTTCGATACCCCGTCAAAAGAAGTTACAACAGCGCCAGCATTTTCAACAACGCGAACCATATTTGAAATAGGGCCAGTACCAAGATTCCAATGTTTACGAGCTTGTTCGGCGGCTCTTTCAATATCTTCGTTCGTTTCTACTTCATAGCTAGGAAAGTCGACAGGAGGCAAACAAAGATTTTCATCAATGAATTTAACTATCCTTTCAAAAAATTCTCCCCGCGCTTTAACTGTCTGTCTATAAGCAGCTTTAGCGGTAATATTTTTTCTGAAATGAAATTGTTCATCAGCAAAATAAGTTTGCCCTGAAGAACAAAAAAACTCAGGTATAACATTTAAAATATCAGCCAACAATTCTATCGTTTGTGTAGTCGGTTCAGTTCTACCTGTTTCTAATTGGTGTAAATATTGGCGTGATTTTTCTATTGAGCTAGCTAGATCATTCAATGAATAACCATGATATTGTCTTGCGAGCCGTAATTCATTACCGTTGAACATTGTTTTGTTCTTGCACTAATGCATCATTTTCAGTTTTTGGTAATATGGACGCAGGCTTTAATTCCTTAGCTGGTGGTGTCGTATTGTCAATGCTATGAAGAACTGAAACTGAATCCTCATATTTCCAGCGACATAAAATCTCATTAAACGCATTGATTCCGATAAAACATACAGAATCACCTTCATCATCATTGAACGCTGGTTCAACAATGAATCTCCACAGAACTACTTCGGTGTCGTTTGGTTCAAATATACTGAGTTGTGCTGATTCCGCTTGGGTTGGGATTAAAACAGGTGATTTTTTAGGTCGAGTCGAATCATCAGTAAAAAAACGAATCATCACCGTTCCTATTCTAAAAATCAGATCAGTGCCACCATGAGAGACAGCAAGCCACGGATACGATTTATTGTTCCACGCTCTTATAATAGCTTGGCGTTGGCGACCAAAGGCTAGGCAACCTTGAGTATATCTATCATCTAATTCAGTACTGGCATCATTTAATGCACTATAACGCGCATCAAGCAATAAACACGCAATAACATTCAATCGGTCATTTGTTAAATCGGGGGAAAATAAAGTCGGATCGCTAATCAAGGTTATTCCTCATAACATGGCTGAAATCAATTTCTGTCAAGTAAAAGATATTGCTAATTTCACTATTTGTCAAGTAACTATCGAGGCTTTTGATAAGTCCTGGAAGCCGAAAGCAGTTTGGGGTTACAGCGCTATACGACGGATTGGCGGGAGTTGATGATGATTAAGGTTTATTGAGGCTATGTCGTCAAGTCGTGACGTCTAGTGTTCACGGGTTTTCGCCGTGCTTCAAGACGCATCAAACCAAGCTTGTTGACCAGCGCAACAGACAAATGAACCCATTTGTCTCATTAATTGTTTGAGGTTTTTGAGAGTTGAATTTACAATTCCTGAAGAGGTAAAAATAACCAGAATGTGCCAACTTTACTTTATATCTAATTAAATACAGCGATGACAATTACCGAACTACTAGACAATATTGAAAAATTATTTACTATTTTGGGTATAACCGCTGCTGGTTTATGGGCTTACTTCAACTTCTTTCGTGGCCGAACTTATAAACCTAGATTAGAAATCGAGATTAATGGTCATATCTTACAAAGAGATGAGGCTTATTGCCTCCTGGTAAATCTGAAATTAAAAAATGTTGGCTTATCACGCCTTGACCTTAACCAACAAGGTTCTGGTCTCCGGGTGTTTTCATATGACATGGACGCTTATTTACCGGAAATACATAGTGTGGATTGGGAACAACTCGCGACATTTTCTGTTTTTGAACAGCACAATTGGATCGAATCAGGGGAAGTTATTGTCGAACAAAAGTTAATTGCCTTGCCTGAAAAGAACAGCCTTGCGTTCAAGCTGGCGTTACGGATTGTTTCACATGACAAAATCGCGTGGTATGCGGAAACAATAATCCCGGCATCTAAAATGCTGGGTTCTTCGGTTAAAGATGATTTTATAACGCTCGATTAAGGGGGCTATATATGTGGCAAAGTTTTGAAGTTCCTGGTGGTTCATCTGGAACAACACAGATCGAAAATGAAAAGCACCAACAGTTACAGTTAGAAGAGGAAATTAAGCAGCGCGTAGAGAGTAAAAAAACCAAAAAAGCCAAAAAAGCCAAAGAACAAAAAGGCCAGACTCCTGAATAATCTGTCGACTACTAAACTATCGAGTAAACGATTAAGCGCTTCTCTCAGCTTTCTAAGCGGCTACGTTCTTCGTGCTTTTGAATATTAGATACCTCGTATTGTTTTGTCTGATGATTGGCGAAATGTTGAATTCCAACTAAAACATCCCTTCCAATACCCCCGGCACACTCTCGGCAGGGGGCTTTCTTTCCAGTACCAGTACCAATTCCACTGCCTCATCCTCCCGGTCGCAACAAAAACTGCACCACCACTTCGGCCCCCCGGATAGCCGTTAAGTTTAGACCCTCTGCCCAGGCATAATGCATCACCCCAACGCCTCTACACACTCCACCAAATCATTCCTCGGACTATTGACCTTCGTGCTGACCGGCCATGCCGCCATGCCTTCTGCCGGATAAGGTTTCAGTAGTGCTTGCAGGGCTTGCGTGTCCTGAGCATCCGGTTCCAGCCAGGCATCCCAATCACCGGGAGCCAGAATAACCGGCATGCGGTCATGGATCGGCCGCATGATCTCGTTGGCTTCCGTGACGATGATGGAACAGGACTCCAATTCTTCGCCTTCTGGACTCCGCCATTGTTCCCATAATCCGGCAAACGCCATCGGCTCCCTGTCTTTAAGCACCATAAACCAGGGCTGCTTGGTTTTGGTCCCCGCTATAGCCTGCCACTCGTAATAGCCGTCCGCCGGAATCAAACAACGCCGGTGCTTGAACGCATTCCGGAACGCGGGTTTTTCGGCCACGGTCTCGGCTCTGGCATTGATCATCTTGTAGCCGATCTTGGCATCCTTGGCCCAATGCGGAATCAAGCCCCAGCGAGCCAGCGCAAAACGCCTTTTTTCTCCTTCCTCTCGCACAATGGGAATGTTTTGCGACGGCGCTACGTTATAGCGCGGGCGCAGCTCCGGCAGCGCTTCGGCCTTAAATTGCTTGGCCAGGGTAAAAGGATCACTGTATAACGCGAATCGACCACACATGGGAAATGGCGTCTCCTTCCGAGTATATTTGGACTATCGTACCTTATTCAACCGGTCAGGTGGATGGTTATTTATAATGCCGGTTTTTTATTAAAGTCCTCACCGGCTGGTAATTTATTCGGTATGAACTATAGTGAGTGCGAATGAATTTAAAGACTAGTTTTGAAAGGAACCGGCACACGTGGGAAAAGTGGGGCCGGTTTTTTTTAGCGTACGGTTTCATGCCCTTGGCTTTCAACTCCCTATAAGCCCATTAAATAGGCCTCCCTGCGCAGCTGGCACTGAATCGCTCGGGTGATTTCCCTTTCGCTCTAATGACCCACCGACCTCACTCAGACTGGCTACCTGGCATTGTCTTGATCTCCCAGTCACTCTAGTTTTGGCAGTTTTACACAAACCCACTACAATAAGAACCGATAGAGAACAAAAAAAACAATAACCCTCCTCTTTTTTCGAGCGCATTATGGATCAATTGCTGACACGCAGTGTCCCGACGGGGCTCTGGCATCCCTTTCCGACACCTCCGCGGCTGCCGCTGCCGCTGTTTTTGGGCAAAGTGGCGGCCGGGTTCCCATCACCGGCTGACGATTACATCCAGAAAACCCTGGATCTGAACGAGCTGCTGGTGCAAAAGCCCGCCGCGACCTTCTTTGTCCGCGCCCAGGGCGAATCGATGCTTGGCGCCGGCATCCATCCCAACGATATTCTGGTCGTGGACCGCTCACTCGAACCGGTAGCGGGGAAGATCGTTATTTGCGCACTGAACGGCGAGCTGACGGTCAAGCGCCTGGCACGGGAAAACGGGCGCTGGCAACTGAAAGCGGACAATCCCCATTATGCCGATATTACCATTCACGCAGAGCTTGAGCTGGTGATCTGGGGCGTGGTCACCACTGTCATTCATGCCGTCTAATGCAACCGCTCATCGCCCTGGTGGATTGCAACTCATTTTATGTCAGTTGCGAGTGCGTATTCCGCCCGGATTTATGGGAGAAGCCGGTAGGCGTACTCAGCAATAACGATGGCTGCTTTGTCGCCAGAAACAAGGCTT
>JAQUQM010000022.1 GCA_028716085.1 Dehalococcoidia bacterium
ATCCGTAGATAAACAGCCCACGCTTACCGGCAGGCAGGTAAGATTACGCGCGAGGTGTATGGAAGACGCGCCGGATGAATACCGTTGGCGAACTGACGAAGAGCTGTGCCGGCTCGACGCCACTGAGCCCTTCACCGGTACATACGATGATTTTTACCAGCGTTTCTCCATCGAGATCGAGTATCCGGGATTGACATACAGTTTTGCAGTGGAGACCATGGACGGCGAACATATAGGCGACTGCAGCCTGTTTCACATTGATTATTTAAGCGATAATGCGGAGATGGGAATCATTATCGGCGAAAGGAAATACTGGGACCGGAGTTACGGCACGGATGCGATTCTTACTTTTCTCAACCATATCTTCCTTATCTCGGATTTAAACATGATCCTGCTTAGAACGCTGGATTGGAATACGCGTGCACAGGAATGCTTCAGGAAGTGCGGATTTGAGTACTGCGGCAAATTAATTAAAGAAGAGCATACCTTCATCATTATGGGGATAACCCGGGCAAAAGCGATGCAAACCGGTTAATGGACAAAAATGGGCTTTTCATCCGTGATTATTCTGCGGGCACGGCTGATTTTATAGCGAAGCATCTTGGACAGCGCAAACAGGGCGTGGTGGCTTATCCCGTCATAATGGTTCAAGTTTCCGTTTATCCTTTCTTTTATCCTTTGATTAATCTGGGCAGCCGTTAGCTTGAGAGGGTCCAGGGAATCGGAAGCAGTGTGGTATCCCCAAAGATCGACAAATGAGGGTATGTATACCTGGTAAGGCCGGACGATTTTGAATATGCTTCTAAGAGTGTGGTTGATGGCCGTAAAATTCTCCAGGTTGATCCAACCTGATTGCCCGGATTGAACAGCCATGATGCCGCCGGGCTTAAGCCTGTTTTTAACTAAACGGTAGAACTCCTGAGTATACAGCAGCCTCGCCGGGCCTTCTTCAACCGGGTCGGCAAGGTCAATAATGGCAACGTCGAAACGTTCTTCAGTTTCCCGTATGTATTTTCTGGCGTCGTCGTAATGAATATGGGCACGTTTGTCGTTAAACGAACCTGCGTGAAAGGTCGGCAGGTGCTTGCGGCACAGATCGACAACCTCCCTATCTATATCCACCATGACCACATTTTTCACCGTCCGGTGCATAAGGACATCGCGCAAAGTAGCACCCTCACCACCCCCCGCAATAAAAACCGAAACGGGATTGGGATGCGTTATCAAAGCCGGATGTACTAGGGATTCGTGATAGATGAACTCGTCTTTTTCCCCCGACTGAATTTTCCCGTCGAGCACCAGGCAAATACCAAATGTGGATGTATCGATTATTTCTGCCTGCTGGAACCGGGTCTTCCTGCTGTGAAGTACCCGTTTAATGCCGTGTATCTGGATGAGGTCGGAGGACAACTCATCGATGAGCCATTTGTTTTTATTTAAAAAATTCGGTTTTGACATCTCATCCCACGAAAATCCCGGTCTCCAGCAGAACTCCGCGCTTCAGCTCTATATAGGAGGTTGATTTCGCCTTCAATTTTTCCGCCAGCGGTTTGACTGCGCCCCTGGGTTCTATGACATCCCCGCAGGTAAACACGTCGACGGCAGCGAAATTGTATTCAGGCCAGGTATGAATGGATATGTGTGATTCCGCTATTATGACCACACCGCTGATTCCCTGGGGAGAAAACTGGTAAAAAGAATCCTTAATAACAGTAGCGCCTATTTGACGGGCTACATCTACAAGTACTTCCTTCAAATAATCCAAATCATTAAGCAACTCCGTGTTACAATCTTTAAGCTCCAGCAGTAGATGTTTGCCCAGGGCAGTCAATTGTCCGTCCTCCAAATGATAAATATTATGTCATATTCCTAATTCGAAATAGCACGTCATTTTATATTTTATGTCAGTCAATTTCAAGAAAATGTACCTTTTTGGCTATTGACAAAGTCAAAGTGACCTTGTAAAATCTACCCAAAATTCATCATTTAAGGAGGCGTATGCCGTGAGGAGAATTTTTGGTACCCTTGTTGCACTCGTTGTGGCCGTATCGTTGGTGCTGATACCCGCCACCGTCTCAGCCGATCTCGGTAAATGCACTGGTTGGGACAAAGTTAAATGGGAAAATAACCAGAATTCCTGGAAGCTATACCTCCAGCATTGGGGCAGGACACCTATAAGTGCCATGTCCAGGCTTGCTGGTCTCTGCGGTCCAGATAAACTTTGTCCAGGCGTAACCAATATGACTAAGTGCCCGAAGCCCACCGGATGCGATGTCAATGCATGTCTCGGTGGCTGCAGCAACTGCAATACCGAGTCTGGATCGCTCGGTACAGCCTGCACCGACTCTCAGAAATGCCTTAATCCCAAGGACAAGCCGACATCTCTTCCAATGGATGATTGTCCGCTGAACTGCCCGACCAATACGATTACACAGGGTCTTGGCACTGCTAAATGCGCTGCTGGCTGGGGCAAAAGCCTGTCTTTTGCCAACAAGAGCTGGGCGCCCGCTGATCTTGGCAAAAATTCACTGATCAATAACAAGCAGTTAAACCATATGGGCGGTGACTGGGGCATTACCGGCAGCCCGCATCCTGAGTGCGCTGCTCAAACCTGGGCTTTGCAGAACAACCTGCTTGCCAAATGCAAAATCTGCAAATAAAAGCAATCCCTCAATCTAATCGAAACCAAATAAGCGCTGTCGCTAGCGACAGCGCTTATTTATTGTTTTTTACCTGCTTAAAAAGAGGAAGCATGTGAAATCCGAGCATAATAAACTGGTAACCATATATAAAGCCATGGGGCAACCTGAAGCCGAGATTGTTAGAGGCCGCCTTGAAGTGGCAGGCATCCCCTCGGTTTTAAAATACGAGAGCCTGGGGACAGTGTATGGCCTGACTATAGACGGATTAGGGCAGGTGGAGGTACAGGTACCTTTAGCTTTTGAAGAGGCAGCCAGACAACTACTCGCAAGCACACCGGGGGAACCGGAAGAATAAAGGCGGACGTTTATTTGAAACCGAGCGAAGCACTGAATGCTTTAAAATCCAGCCTGCTATCCAGAAGGCTTGCCAGAGCCTTCAACTTTTGCGGATTCTGAAATCTCGCCTGAACCAGTGCCTTTTCTACTCCCGCCAATATATCGGGAATTTCCTGATTAACAACTATTACAGGTACGCTCTTGTCCTCAGCTTTTACAAGCACCGATGTCGATGGTTTCTCCTTACTAACTACCAGGCATTTGGTAGAGGTCTCCAAGGCTGCCAGCAGCATATCGGCTCTTTCCGCCCGCGCAATTACTGCCTTATTTTTCTTTCTGCCAAAGTAATCTCTTCCCGAATCAGGTGTCATAGCACCCAGCATCACATTTTCCACGAGCTCGTTTGCCTTGCCTTTGGAGGATATAATCTCACCACCAACCGCCCGTGCTATCTCTTCAACACTAACGCCCGCTAAAGCCCTGGTTTCAGGGAGGATACCCAGTACAGTTATACCCTGTCCCCTATAAAATTCTGTAATTTCATCCTGCACCAGGTTGACTTTCGATTCAGGAACCTGATTAATGATAACTCCAAACAATCTCTGTTTCAGTTTTTCCAGTATTTGAAGGACTTCGCCAGCTTTAAAATCGGAAGAGTAGCCTATTAATCCAATAACCCTGGCATCAAGTTTCTCCGCCATTAAATAACAGGCTAAAGCCGATACCTTGTCATCCTGCAGATCGCCGCAACCCTCAACCAGCAGAATATCCTTTCCCTCTGCAACATTATTACAGGCTTTTATTATCTTTTTAGAAAAATTATCTTCATCTTCGGTCAAATTGCGCCAGAGATCCTGTGGCTGAAGGTGAATAGGATAAAGCTGCTCATTGCTCTGACCCAGTTCAAAAACTTCGCGGATATAATCCGCTTCCCCGTAGTTCTCTTTACCACCCTCATCCAGTAAATTCACCGGCCTAATATAGCCAACTTTTTTACCGGAACCGATAAATTTTTTGCCCAGGCCGGTACAAAGTAGCGATTTGCCTTTAGTTTGAAATGATATGACCAGCAAAGTAACCATGGTTCCTCCTGAATTTTAGCCGGCAGATATTATACCACTCTTTACAACTCAGGTGCATCGGAATATAATGTTGTGAAAACCCCCACAACGGCTGAGAGTTATTTCGACTCTCAGTTTTTTACTATTTGGCACACCGGGAGGGAGTATATATGACCCAGAAAAAATTTGATATTACACAGGAAGGGTTGGAAAAACTAAAGGTTGAGTATGAGCAGCTCATCTCTACGCGGCGGAAGGAAGTGGCCGATAAAATTAAGCGCGCCCGGGAGATGGGGGGCACTGAAAATAACGCCGAATACGAAGATGCAAAAAATGAACAGGCGTTCATAGAAGGAAGAATAGGATCCCTGGAAAATATTATTCTTAACGCGCGTATCATCGAATCACCGCACCTGCCGGGTGTGGTGGAACTCGGTGACAATGTACTGATACAAAACCAGGATGGTAAAATAGACCGCTACACCATCGTTGGTACTACGGAAGCCAGTCCTGTTGACGGCAAGATTTCTTGTGAATCACCGGTGGGCAAAGCACTGTTGGGTAAAAAGAAGGGCGATAAGGTCGAGGTACGCACACCGGCAGGAATTATTAAACTTCAAATAATCGAAGTAAGCTGATTACGATGGCCGGGCAGGAACGCATCGAGCAGCCACGTCTGGAAAAGCTATCCAGAATCCTCAACCGCGGCATTGAACCCTATCCCTATAGTTTCCGGCGTACTCATACCAGCAAAGAAGCGCTGGAGCTTTTCACTCAAACCGGCAGCAGCCAGCAACCCGCAGAAACCGCTGAATTAAGTCTTGCAGGTAGGATTACCGCTTCGCGTTTCATGGGTAAGGTAGCATTCTTCGACATCAGAGACGGCAGCGGCAGAATACAAGTATTTTTCCGGCGCGATTCCCTCGGCGACGCTAAATATGAATTGCTTCACGACCTGGATATTGGTGACTTCATGGGCGTAGAGGGAAGTCTTTTTAAGACTAAGACCGGTGAAATCACACTGAGTGCTAACGACTTTACCATACTTGCCAAATCGCTTTTACCGCTACCGGAAAAATGGCATGGCCTGGTGGATGTGGAAAAAAGATACCGGCAGCGATACCTTGACCTGATCGCCAACGAGGATGTGAAAGAGCTTTTTATAACGCGGAGCAAAATAATTAACTCCATCAGGGACTACCTGAATACCCGAGGTTTTATTGAAGTTGAAACTCCCGTACTGCAACCCATGTACGGGGGTGCGTTGGCACGTCCGTTTATTACTCACCATCATGCCCTGGATCAGGACCTTTATCCGCGTATCGCGCTCGAATTATATTTAAAAAGATTGATTATTGGCGGCTTCGATAAGGTCTATGAAATTGGACGCGTCTTTCGCAATGAGGGTATCTCCGCCAAGCACAACCCTGAATTTACCATGCTTGAAAGCTATGAAGCATATGTGGACTATAACGGCGTTATGGAAATGACCGAGAACCTGGTATGCACAGTAGTGAAAAAACTTCTTGGTCGTACCCAGATCAATTTTGCCGGAGAGGTTATCGAACTCAATCCACCGTGGAGACGCCTGCCCCTCAGGCAGGCTATCAAAGACAAATGCGGCTTGGATTTTATGGATTTCAAGGATGCCGGCAGCTTGCGTGCCCAGATGGAGAAAATGGGCATGCAGGTTGATCCGCTCAAGGATAAAGGCAGGCTGATCGACGAGTTACTCTCCACATATGTTGAACCTGAGCTCAAGCAACCCACTTTCCTCATTGATTATCCGGTTGAGATGTCCCCTCTGGCTAAAAAGCATCGTGCTGACGAGCGGCTCGTCGAGCGTTTCGAAGCCTTTATCGGCTCTATGGAGGTAGCTAATGCTTTCTCTGAACTTAATGACCCGCAGGAACAACGCGCCAGATTTCATCAACAGCGCGAAATGCACGCCGCCGAAGTGGAGAGAGCCAAAGCAGCCGGCGAATTGCCGGAAACTGAGATGATTGACGACGATTTTCTGCTGGCAATGGAACACGGTATGCCGCCAACCGGCGGTCTTGGCATAGGCATTGACCGGCTGGTTATGCTGCTCACGGATAAACAATCTATCAGGGAGGTTATTCTCTTCCCGCAATTAAAATCAAAGGAGGGGAGGGATGAAGCATGATAGATATTAAACTTATTCGGGAAAACTCTGATGCTGTCCTTCAGGCCATGGAAAAGCGAGGCGAAAGCCCTGATGCTATTGACGAAGTGATCGAGCTTGATAATATGCACAGGCAGTTGCTGCGTGAAGCCGAGTCGCTCCGCGCAAAACGCAATGACGTCAGCAAACAGATCAGCAAAATGAAGGAAAAACCTGCCGCGCTTATAGCAGAAATGCGCAGTGTGGGAGATAAAATCAAGGAAATCGAGACTGAAGTTGATCAGATTGCCGCAAAACTGGAAGATAAGTTGCTACGACTTCCCAACCTGCCCGCTCCCGATGTTCCGGAGGGCAAAGACTCGGCGGATAACGTAGAGGTGCGCGCATGGGGCAAGCCACGGGAGTTCGCCTTTACGCCATTACCCCACTGGGACCTGGGCGAAAAGCTTGGCATCATCGATTTCCAGCGAGGCGTTAAGCTCTCAGGAACAAGATTCTATGTTCTGCGCGGCGCGGGAGCCCTGTTGCAGCGGTCGCTGATAAGCCTTATGCTTGATGTGCATGTCAAGGAACACGGTTATACGGAGGTTTACCCTCCTTTTATGGTGAAACGAGAATGCCTCGTCGGCTCGAGCAACCTTCCCAAATTCGCCGATAATCTTTATCATGATGCTGAAGAGGACTACTGGTTCGTCCCCACTGCTGAAGTGCCCCTGACCAACCTGCATCGTGACGAGATCATTGCGCCCGGGACATTGCCTATCAATTACGTAGCTCATACGGCATGCTTCCGGCGTGAGAAAATGGCGGCGGGTAAGGACACACGCGGCATAAAGCGCGGGCACCAATTCGACAAGGTGGAGCTCTACAAATTCGTAGAACCGGAAACGTCCGATAATGAGCTGGGGAAGCTGTTAAAAGATGCGGAGGACATCTGCCGGAAACTTGAGATACCCTACCGTGTGATTCAGCTATGTACAGGTGACATGGGGTTTGCAGCTACCAAGTCATTTGATATAGAGATGTGGGCGCCCGGCTGCAAAGAATGGCTCGAGGTAAGTTCTTGCAGCAATTGCGGCGATTTCCAGGCGCGCAGAGCCAACATCCGTTACAGGCCCGATGTCGAATCCAAGCCCCTTCTTGTTCACACACTAAATGGATCCGGTTTGGCATTGCCCAGGGTGCTTATAGCAATCATGGAGAACTATCAGCAGCAGGACGGCAGTATCCGCGTTCCTGCAGCTCTCCTGCCTTACATGAATGTTGAGGCCATCACGTAAATTACAAGTTGCCGGCTCCGTTTTTTCGGGGCTGTTTACTTCGGTGATAACCTTTTTCTTGAATTCTTTTCAACCCTTGCTGCGCGCCCATGGACTTTTTACCTTGACATTATATATAAATATAATGTTACTATAGGTATAATAAAAGATAATCATTTTGCATTTCTTGTAAAACTATGACAGAAGGTCAACCGTCATCCTCGGCCAAATTCTGCCGGCAGTGCGGCGCTCCCGTCCCTGAGAATACCGTCAATTGCCCCCGCTGTGGTAAAAAATGGTATCTTGACCGTCTTGAGGAACAGGGTGTCGGCTTATGGCAGAAAATAATGGAGAAGAGGGCTGCCGCCGGATTGGGAGATGCCGCGGAGACCAGTGAACAGCAAAAGCAATACCGGTGCCCCAGTTGCATGGCCGTACTTAAAACGCCAGCCGCCATCTGCCCTTTTTGCGGTAAAAGCACAGCCAAAACAAGAATTGTCCCAGCCGTGGAGTCCGCTATCTCTGAGGGCACCATCGATGAGGAACTCACCGGTCTGACCGATGCCGCCAGGGGTCTGGCGGCCATAAAAGGAGCCACCGGACGTGCTAAAAAACTCAGGGGCAGGAAACGCTTAAAAGCCATTGATATTGCAATTATAGCTGTCATCATCCTTATACTGGCAGGAATTGGATTTGTGGTCGGCGGCCAATATGGCTTAATTCCCGAGCAGTTTGCCTTTTTCAAATCCTCACAATCTTCCCAGCCGATGGCTGCAACACCCGTTCTATCAAATATTTCCGCTGTCCCCGATAGCAGCGGCAAAGCTACAATCTCCTGGTCTACGGATATTCCTTCAAACGGTAAAGTACTGTACGGGAACACTGACAGCTACGGTGTAACAGCGCCGGGCGAAAACGGAACGTTGAACCAGAGCGTGATCCTCAGTGGCCTGAATCCGGCGACAACCTATCATTTCAAAATAGTGGCCACCGATGATGAAGGCAGGGAGATTGCTGCCAGTCAGGACAACATTCTCACTATTCCAGCCGAACGTGAAACAATCCCCCCGGCCATTTCACAGGCTAAAGCCATCAGTTCGGATATTGGCGCCATTATTCAATGGGTGACGGATGAGCCGGCTAACAGCCAGGTCGTTTATGGAACGACCGAATCCTGTGACAGCTTCACCCCTCTTGATTCCAAACTAACCACCAGCCATACGGTACGGCTTTCCGGACTCGAATCGAACGTAACTTATTATTACCGCATCAAGTCGGTAGACTCTTCCGGCAATGAGGCCAGGTCAAATCCACCTGATGCTTTCACTACTCTTATCTCTGTGCCCATGGGCGCCAAAATCGGGGAAAGAGCTCCTGATTTCACTCTGCCCGTATTTAAAACCCAGGATAGCATATCGCTCAGAAGTTATAAGGGGCAGAAAGTACTTGTTACTTTCTGGGCTATCCACTGCCCGGAGTGTGATCGGGCGCTTACACTTTTGCAGTCATTCAAAAATAAAAATATGCCGGATGTAGTAATTCTGGCGGTTTTCCTGGAAAGCAAGCTCGATGATATTGAGAAAACCGTCACGAAATTTAAATCGGAACAGGGCGAGTTAACCGTGCCTGTACTGGTCGATATGTACAAAACATCCTCTCATATGTATAACGTGGATAAATTACCCACTACCTTTTTCATTGACGCTGACGGCATAGTCCGTGATATACAGTACGGGACATTCAATTCCGGTCAAATTGAGCAGATCATCGACAGCCTTTAAATGCACTGCTGCATCAATATCTTTGACAGCAGCTTCATCCCGTTGTAGTGTAGATAATGAATGATATACGCTAACACCTGTATAAGTTGTCTGGAGAGAGTCTGCTCCGCCGGTAAAGCATTCCCCTATAGAAATGTCAGGAGTAACTAATGGGATCTCACTATATCTGTAAATGCGGAAAGCCGATGGCGTCACAGGTATCCAGGTGCCCGGATTGCGGTTATCTGGGACCACACCAGTTCGTCGGAAAACCTGAAAGCGCCGATGATTCATCCTCTGAGACTCCGCAGGTAAAAAGGCCTGTCAGAGGCCGCGGGAAGGAGTTTAATCCAGAGGCATTCGGCAAAGAACCGCCGGCCCGTATGGCAGATCGGTTTATAGATTCAGGCCCCGATGCACCTGTTGAATTTGCAGACGCCGAGCCTGGCAACCAAGGCCGGCCGAAAGTTCCTTTTAATATCCGCAAAAGTAATGAAGCCCTGGATGCCGCCCTTGGCATAGATAAAACAGGAAAGAAAAGGCCAAGGAAAGACAGGTATAAAGCCGGGGAATTCGACTATATCGATAAGTCCGATGATGAATATACAAGCGAATACGATGAAGCGGAAGATGAAAAGGAAGGAAAAGGCAAGGGCCGGGGCTCAACCGCTATAATCAGCATCGTACTTGTTATCATACTGGTCATAGGCGCAGTCTATGTAATTAATAATTTCGAAGAAGTCAATAAATGGCTGATGAATCCGACCATCCCCGAATTTTTTCAACCTTCAACTGCCATACCTCCCGGCAATAATCCCACCCAGGCTCAATTGCCGTCCGGGGGATCGGCATCACCCATTATAGAGCCGTCGCCGGCGACGGCAACTCCGCCTTCCGGCTCCACTGTACAGCCCGGTAAAATACCGCCTGTTATCACCGGCCCCAATATCACCGTTACCGAATCAAGTGCCAAAATTACCTGGAATGTAAGCGAACCGTGCAGGGGCAATTTGTTTTATAACATCGAGGGAGGCACACGCATCACTGCTAAAGAAATCAACGAATATAAATCTTACTTTGAAATACCGCTCAACGGATTGGAAAGCGGCAAAAAATACACTGTAACCATTGAAATGGTGAACAAAGATAAAGCCGAAGCTGATAAGACTCAAGACTTCGAAACATTAGCTTCCACTGCCGATGTGACACCGCCCAAATTGGCAGGCGAACCCGAGAAAGCCGTCAGCGATTTGACCGCTACTATTACCTGGAAGACGGATGAAAAATCCACCTCGGTAGTTAAATACGGCCTGAGCATAGGATACGAATTCACTTCGATCGAAGACCGCGGACTGCGTACGGAACACAGTATTTTCATCAGCGCCCTTTCACCAGGCACGACCTATCACTTCCAGGTGATCTCCAGGGATGCGGCAGGCAACGAGATGAAAGAAAGTGGCTTTCAGTTCGTTACCGAGTACCCGACGAATTCTGCGCCCTACATCGGCAGCAAAGCTCCCGTCTTCTCACTTAAAACACTGGATGGGGGCGAAGTATCACTTGCTCAATACAGGGGCAAAAAGGTTATCCTTAATTTCTGGGCCAGCTGGTGCAGCCCGTGCAAAATAGAACTGCCCCACTTCCAGGCCTTCTGGGACAAGTATTCCGGTAGCAACGATGTGATGCTGCTCACTGTTGCCGGATCGGGTTCCGATATCAACATGTTGAAATCGATAGTGGCAGGTTCCGGGTATACCTTTACCGTCTGCCTGGATACAGGTGAAGATTTGTTTAACAGATACAGCATCATGAGCATTCCGGTTACTTATTTCATCGATAGTAACGGTACCATACGCAGGATGCAGCAGGGGATGTTTACCAGCCCGGCCGAGATAGAGTTCGTCCTGGATTCTTATAACTGACGTAGCTAACATAATTGCAGCATTCAGCCGGCTTATTTTGCCACATCTAATTTCCCTCTTTGGAAATCCCTTTTAAACTTGACATATATAAGCTCATGGCTTAACTTTAATATAGCATTGCAGACTGAATTAAATATAACCTGAGAAACCGCTGTTTTATTTAATTAAACCGATGAAAAAAGCCGCAAAAGTATTAGCAAGCCATTATATCCCGCCGATCGGATCGGTGAGATACGTATATGATAATGTCAGGCGGGCGGTTACGGAATATAATCGATGCCCAGTATAATCTGTCAAAAATGCCGCGAGATAAATGAACCCAACGCGACCGTCTGTCAGAGATGCGGCGCCCGCCTTTGCCCCAATTGCCACCTCGTCATCGATTCACCGAGCGCCAGCGTCTGTCCGCATTGCGGTAAAAAAGATCTTACGTTCAGGCCGGGCAGGTATTCCGCCAGCACGTATATCGCGCCCGGTTCACAGGGCGCTGGTGGCTTTGGGCAGTCCTATTGCCCCAATTGCGGATCGAAGGTAGACCCGGGCGTTAAAAAATGCCCTTATTGCGGCCGGTTGGGTACGCTTGTTACCCAGACGCCTGTTCAGGGTTACGGAGTGATGCAGCCTGCCCATGGTGAAACGTCTTATACATATACTTCAGCGGAGGCCCCGCCACCCATTTCAACTCAAAAGGTGTGCCAGAAATGCGGCACTCCCATACCACCCGGGTCCAGCATGTGCCCGATACACGGCAAATTCGGCGGTGGGAACATTCTGTCCGAAGGACCTTCACAGTTGCCCGGCAGGCACACAGGCGACCTCTGGAGAAAGATTGAGGAGAAAAGGGCCAGTTCTGGGGCTGAACAACCCGGCACGGTAACTTATCACACACCACCCCAGCAGGCATATCCTCAAATGTCCGCCGTGCCTCAGGCATCAAAGGAAATATACGCTCTGCCGGAGACCGATGCTCAGCGCGTCTGTCCCAATTGCGGCTCCGCTGTTCCAGACCGAAGCAAGATATGTCCCGCCTGTGGTTGGAACCGTTTACCGCCCCAGAGAAGCAAGCCTATTCTCAAAGCCGAAGAATTTTTCAGGGCTAGTACGGCAGCGGCCCAGCCATACGCTGCCCAACCGTATCCTGCTGCTCAGCCGCCGGTTGATCAATATTACGGACAGCCAGGCGCCATGCCTTATGAATCCATGTATCCGCCACAACCGGTTCCCCTGGAGCAGCCCTACGAAAAGAAAGGCAGAAAAAAGGAACGCAGGCCGCGGGAAGCCCGCCAGCGGGAGGCAAAGCCGCAGCAAAAGCAGCCGATATTGCCGTTGCTGCTGTCGCTTTTAGCAATAGTCGTTGTTATGGGTTTCGCTGTAACCTATATTCTGAGTGAACTGAACAGGCCTACTACACCGGTGATAATACCGCCAACGACCACCAACGGTACGGGGAGCACTACTGCCAAGGCGCCCGTGATATCCGATGTTGAGTTCAAGGACGTCAGCAGGGACAGCGCCGTTATCACCTGGAAGACCGATAGAAAGTCCAACAGCATTGTGATTTATTGCCTTGAAGGAGGCACAACTTGCGAAAATGCCAGGGATGACGATCTTGTTATCGATCACAGCGTAAAACTGACTGGCCTTGAGCCCAACGAGTCCTATCACATCACGGTCAAGTCGAATATCGACGGCAAGCTTACATCGCCCGAATCAAGCCTGGAAGTAGAGCAAGTGCTCAGGCTGCTCGGTGTTGCAGATACTGTGCCCCCTGTAATCTCGAACGTCAACTCGGTAAATGTTACCGGCTCATCCGCCAAAATCACGTGGAGAACCGATGAACTTGCCACCAGCCAAGTAGCCTATGGTACATCGGCCTCATATGGCAGCCTGCAGCCGATGCAAACCGATACTACTCTCACCACCATTCATGAGGTAATGCTGCAGGGCCTTCCGCCCCAAACAACATTCAATTTCAAGGCCGTTTCAAGAGATGAGTCGGGTAATGAAGCCAGTTCGCCCAACGCCAAATTCACCACAACAGCTCCGTCGGGCACTATTATCGGGTATATAGCGCCTGATTTCACTCTGGATGCTGCTGACGGAAGTCAGGTTTCTCTGAACACGCTGCGAGGGAAGAAGGTAATTATTAATTTCTGGAACCTGGACTGCCAGTGGTGCATGAGCGAGATGCCCTATTTTCAGACCGTAAGGGACAACAATGATGCAGGTGATGTGGCTATCCTGGCCATCAATACGCCGGTGGCATTCGGTCTCAATAGGGATGCTTATGTAGGCGAGGCCATTAAAGACTATACATTTACGGTGCTACTGGATAAGAACAGCGCCGTATCTCTGGCATATAACGTTACCAATACCTTACCTGTTACATATTTTCTCGATGCCCAGGGCATAGTACAGAAATTTCAAAACGGAAGCTTTGAAAACGCCGCAGCCATACAGAGCCTGCTGGACAGCTATTAACAGCCCTCCACATAATTCCGTATTCAGCTTGCCACTGATATATCCATCAAATATACTATTGTATTCCGCGGAGGGGTGACCGAGCGGCCGATGGTGACGGTCTTGAAAACCGTTTTAGCTTTTTGCTAACGCGGGTTCGAATCCCGCCCCCTCCGCCATCCTTACCACAGGCCGTGTGCTCCAAAATCACGGTTTATTGCAATATATTTACCGGGCGGTATTATGAACAGCTTTGCTACAATAGCGGTAGTCCTCATTATCGTCACTTTCGTCATCGTTACCACGGTATTCGGCGTGGTAGTGCTGGGCGTTAAAATGCAGGAATCACGCACCAACCCTCTTGAATGTGATCTCCTCCAGGCCCAAACAGCAGCCGAAAACTATCTGAAAGGCACGTCCACGTTCCGGTTCGATGGCATACCGGGAAGCATCAAACCGGTAAAAAACGAGGAACTTAAAGATCAAACCGGCTGGAAGTTAACTTATTCGTTTCAAACGGCGCACCCGGGGCATGGCGACCGCTCCGGCTTAATCCTGGCGCAGGTGATAACAGACCATACTGCGGTATTGGAAACCAGGCAGTGTAACATTTCTTCAGCTATTTGCGACAATTCGTGGAACCTGATGACCGACCAAAAGGAACCCTGATCCCCCCGCCACGCTGTTTCTTTCCCACTAAATGTGTTACTTATTCAGATATTGGCTATAGCTTGCCATGGCATTGAAAACCATGGCGGCCTCGTGGGGCATGCCATAGATCACAAGGTGTTTCAGCCCCAAGCCTGTGGTTACTTCCTGCTCTATAGACCTGTCGCCTTTGGGTATGGGCAACTCCGTGGCAACATATATCGGCTTGGCAAACCTGGCAGACGTCTCCCGCGTCCGTTCACAATCTTCTACGTATCCCTGCACAATGGCCTTATATCTATCTTCCCTGCTCATCCCGCTGATCCGTTCGGCGCTCCAGGTCTCCCAGGGAGGTATGATGCCCAGTTTCAGGATACCGTCAATCTCATCACACTGTGCCAGTATCTCCACCACACGCTGCATACCCTCGTTGGAAGAGCCGGCGACCAGATCCACGGGATTATTCCTGCTCCACCAGGCAGGCAGCATACTGTCGAGCTCTGCAATCACGGAGGAAGGTAGTTTTACTACCTCAAGGCCCAGCTTGGAACAGGCATCGGCTGCCAGCACTCCCCAACCGCCTCCGGTAGTTACAATGCCTACCCTTCTTCCTTTTGGCAACGGCTGGCAGAGAAATCCGTACCCGATATTGGCCAGTTCAATAAGGTTACGAACACGTATGATTCCCGACTGCCGGCACATGGCTTCAACCACGGTATCACTACCCGAAAGCGCTGCTGTATGCGATTTTGCGGCCAGTGCCCCCGCTTCGGTTTCCCCCACTTTTATCATCACAATCGGCTTTTTCCGGGTTACCCTGCTGGCAATTTCAAAAAAGCGGCGACCGTCTTTAAAACCCTCGATATAGCTCAGAATAACCTTCGTTTCGGGATCATCGGCCAGGAATTCCAGTATATCCTCAGCATGCAGGTCTGCCTCGTTCCCTGTACTGACAAGCCGGCTGATGCCGAAGTTGGTGGCCATGGCACGGCGCGCTATAGTGAAGCCAACGTTGCCGCTCTGTGAAACCACTGCTATCGGTCCCGCCGGGGGAATGACAGGCGGCATCTGTGAGTATAGCTTATGCCAGGGACTCAATATACCGAAACAGTTGGGCCCGATGAGCGACATACCCCCCCTGTGGGCGGTCTCCACCATCCTGCGCTGCAAGTCCAAACCCTTATCATCTACCTCTGCAAAACCGGCCGTGATCACAACGCCGGCCTTCATGCCTCTGTCAGCGCATTCCCGTATGGTATCGATAATGCTTTCGGGCGGGACAACAATGACTGCCAGGTCAGGCACTTCGGGAGTATCTTTAATACTGGTATAAGCCTTCAGGCCGAGTATCTCACCGCCCTTCGGATTAACCGGGTAAATATCACCTTCAAAACCACCCGACTGGATGTTTCTCAGGATGCGAAATCCCCACTTCCTGCGGTCAGCGGAAGCGCCGAGCAAGGCCAGCGAGCGTGGTTGAAAGAAAGCGTTAAAGTCAGTCACGAAATTGAGCACTCAGGGGCGGATTTATATGCCTGATTATATAAATCCGTTAAAACATTAAACATTGTAACATTACGGCCTTCATTGAACAAGGAGATATGACTGGTTACCGATTAAGCATCTCTTGCTCCACCTGATATAATTGTGCTGCTTAAAACAAGCTCGAGATTATTATGGAAATCTGGAGACAGCTACTCAACCTAATGATGCGTTCCGCCAGGCTGGATTCCAGCCTCTATGAGGAGGTTGAAACGGAAGAGGCGGCTATCGGTCATGCCGTCATGATTGCGCTGCTGGTCAGCCTGGCTACCGGGATTGGCATGGGCCTGGCCGGGCTTATCGGCGGCAGCGGGGCTATCTGGTTTCTCTGGAGCCTGGTAAGCGGTTCCCTGGCTTCCCTGGCTGGCTGGTTTGCCTGGGTGCTCGTAACCTACTTCTGCGGCAGCACGTTTCTCAGAGGCCCGGAGAGGGTAAGTATG
Organism: Dehalococcoidia bacterium; assembly: GCA_028716085.1. GTDB lineage: Bacteria > Chloroflexota > Dehalococcoidia > GIF9 > UBA5629 > JAQUQM01. Next base: position 16,217 of record JAQUQM010000022.1, read on the forward strand.
GCAGAGCTCATCAGAACGCTCGGTTTTGCTAATTCACCCGGGATAATACGAATTCTCTGTTTTATTCCACTGATCGGGTGGATCATTTCGCTGGCTTCATCCTTGTGGTCGCTGGCCGCCGGGATAGTGGCCGTAAAACAGACCCTGGACTTCACCACCGGCCGGGCAGTTGCAGCCTGTATGTTGGGTTGGCTGATTTACGTTGCCGTCCTGATGCTAGTTTTCTTCTGGATTCCCTCATCTTTCAAGATGATTCCGTTTTAATCAGGCTGCCTGTATAATATGCGAACCTGAAAAATAAGAAGGAGGTATTGTATGGCAAGCGGACCTATTTTCCAGCGCATGTTACGCGCTGCCAAGCTTGAATCCCAACTCTATGAAGAAGTGGAATCTGATAGCGGCGCAACGGGGCAGGCGTTGCTGGTTGTCGTGCTGGTCAGCATATGTACCGGTATAGGCCACGGCATAGCCGTGCTTATGCAAGGCACCGAAAGCTTACTGCCCTTCATCCTGAGCCTGGTAACAGGCATTATCGGCTCATTGATCGCATGGTTTATTTTCGCATTGCTGACATTCTGGCTGGGAACCTCGATCTTCAAGGGACCGAATACGAAATCGTCTTTAAATGAGATGCTGCGTACGCTTGGTTTCGCCTATTCACCGGGAGTACTTAATATCCTCAGCTTCATTCCGTTCATTGGATCGGCCGTACCTTTCTTCACCTTTATCTGGACGATCATCGCCGCGGTTATTGCAGTGCGGCAGGCCTGCGACTTCACCACGGGCAGGGCAATTGGCACCGTCGTAGTTGCAGCCATCGTCTATTTCATCTTCCTGATCGTGATAGCCATGATCATCGGCGGGGCTATGGCGGCTGTGCTTTACCCGACTATGAAGTAGCTGATGGGGGACAAATAATTAGATCTCGTTATACATGGCTATTTCCGGCCTTCCCTCCAGGAAAGGTTTCATAGCAACGAACATCTCTTTGAAATGAGGCGCTGATGAATGATAGTTCAGCGCCTCATTATCTTCATATTTCTCATAGAAGAAAAACACGTTGGGATTATCGGCGCGCCTGTGGACTTTGTATTCTTTGCAGCCGGGATCTTTCAGGAATTTCGGCGCAAACCCTTTGATCACCTTCTCAAGCTCATCGCCGCTGCCTTCTTTCGATTTCATAAAAGCGGTTACCGTTATCATAGCGCCTCCTTTACATGAATTTCTTATTTGTTGCCGGGTCTTTGTGCCATGTCCGAAACAGGCGGCATTTCAAGCATTTTCACGAAAAATGCCCTGTAGTTATCTGTCCCCGTCGCCCTCGAGATGAAATTTTTTCCATCCTCCCAAGCTACGTCCCCTAATACATTCATAAGCTCCAGGTGGCTCATTACCTCACGTTGCGACATAAATTTACCCATTCCCTGGCGCAGCCGGAGAGGAAACAGCTCGACCGATATTTCCTTCAGCCCCATCTGCGTATTGCCCATAATCCTGAGTATATTCTCACATCGTTCCTCATGGAAACGGATTATTTCCTCAGCTCTCGCCGCTGGTTTAAGCCGGTTAATTGCCCCCTTCTCAAACAGCCTGTGGCCGGGTAACAGCGTTGATGTCTTGGCACATTGCTTCATAAGTTTATGCAGGGAAGTGAGATATGCCAGCAAACCATAGGCACTGTTATCGGTGCCATAGCTGCCCGGAAGAATACGCCTGTTGACAAGGTATTCCAGCATAAGGGAGGGGTGGGGAGTAATAGTAGCCAGCAAGGTGTCGCCGCTAAACACAACTTCATTCTGGAATACCGTGCACAGGGAATCTGGTGAATGTCCCGGTGTGAGGATAAAGCGAAAATCACTATCCGGTGGAGTAGTATCGCCCGATACAGGGTTGGTGATTTTTATACGGCTTCTCTTAAGCTGATAGCCGGTGCAATTGCGGTTGAAACTGTCCGGCATCATACAGCACCGGCAGGAGCCGGGAAACCCAGGCCTCCTGGCCCCGTCGTCTATATCAGGATAATAAGCAATCATACTGGGATAGGCAAAATGCGCCCACAGCTCAGCGCCGCTGGCTTCACCAATCTCCGGAAGATTGCCGTCATGGTCCTCATGTCCATGCGTTACAATTACCCGGGCGATATTTGCAACGTCAAATCCGGCTTTAATAAGCATGGAATGAAATACGTCGTATTTATTAAACTGGCCTGTGTCGACCAGCGTCAGCCGGTTGCCGTCGATAAGATAGCTCCACGAAGCGCCAAGATCCCAGTCTTCACCGGATGAGTAATTAAGCGGCACACCCAGGCAATAGATATCAGTCCCTTTCCTGGTACGGTATCTCAGTATGACTCCATCCCCGTTTTCCTTCCCCTTCTGAATTATTTCAAATCCTGACAAAGTAACGCTCCCTGAAATCCGCGAAGATGTATTTTATAGCTTTTTGACGTTGCGTGTCCAAAGTTTCTGCTAAAATTAAAACAGGACTTCCGTCAAAATAAATACAGACGCGGAGGTGATCTAAATGGAAGAAAAAATATTTAGATATATATCAAAAATCGGGGCGGACAAAATCCGGCTTACCGAGGTAATCGCGCACTTCACCCATGAAATTGCAGGCAGCGAAAAGGAAACCCTCATATTTAAAAAAATATTACCGGCATTGCTTAATATGGAAAAAAGAAAGAGGATAAAGCTTTCCTGGGAAGTTATGTTATCCAGGTACAGGTTCCCACGTTATATTTACTACAGGCCGGAGAGTGCGCCTGCCGTCAATAAAGACAGGCAGCCTGCGCCTTTATGGCAGAAGCAGATAGAGGACATCCTGAAAAAAGAGGCGGCAAACTATCAGAAAGATTCTCAGGAACAAAAACTGCAGGATAAATTCGAGAAATTCCTCAAGAAATACGAGAAAAGCAATGAGGAATTAATCCCCTCTGAAGAATGGATTCAGGTACTCACGGCTTTTATGGAGACCAACCTGGCCCAATACGATGTCATGCGCGCCTGTATCGAAGCGTTCAAGGCGGGAGTTGTTTGGCAGAGATACAGGAACGAATTGGGCGGGTAGGTCAGGTGGGCTATATGGGCTTGTCCAGCTCTCTGGCCACGCCTAATATTCTGAGCAAGTCCGCTTCGCTGGCCGTGCCATAAAATACGGCTTCCCGCGGATTTCTATTAAACTCCCCTTCTATTTTAATGGCCTTGCGTTCCGTCAAATTATGAAAGAAGACCAGCCAGGCAGCCAGCACATGCCCGGTCCTTCCCAGCCCGGCGGAGCAGTGTACCACGGCTTTCTGCCCCTGCCGGGCAGCATCATATAAAAAATAAAGGATGTGCCTTAAGGCCTCAGGTTTGCAGAGGTTTTTATCTTCGATCGGAGCCCATAGCACATTGTTCTCACCAAAGGCCGCCACATAAGCTCCGAGCAGGCCGCCATTAAGCTCGGGATAATAGCCCAGCTCCTCCTCGGAAAGAAGGCAGACAACCCTGTGCACATCTTGCTTTTTTGCGTAACTTACCCAGTCATCAATAAGTTGTTTCTGAACATATTTACCGGGAAAGCCGGGACGCTGGGCGCCGAAGACGATTGTATCGTCCCTCCAGGAAGGGCTAAAACCATACTCAGCCATAAATATCAGAAAGCTTAATCAGAGAATGCTATGATGCCGGGAATAATGAGGTTAGCAATAGGAACAAGCATTAGCAGGGCGAACCATCCAGGTTTGCCCCTTATCTCAGCGATCTTCCACCACAGAATTATGATGATAACTATGTTGACGTACGGGATAAGACAGAGGAGCAACCACCACCATTCTTTCTGCGCTATCATGCACATAAGATAGATATTGGCAATAGGAATCCAGGCCAGCCAGCCATTTGGCGTATTCGTTTTCTGAGCAATTTTCTGAAGGCATATCGCCATCCAGATATAACAGACCAGTGCAACAACTACCCACAGAAAAAACATGCCGCCGTACAGCAATTCAGCATCATAATTATCCATGTTTCGATTACCTCCCTGAAACGGATTATATCTTACAGCCTATCTGTTTACAATTAATCAATCATCTCATATTTAAATTGACTAAAACCTGGCTAATTTATATTATTTAACAAGTTGGGTCTTCATCCGTCAAACACCCTTCCCGCCCACACAAGCAACTATTAAGAGGCCAGTTATGACAATTAAAATAACCGATACAACGTTGCGTGATGCGCATCAATCTCTTATCGCGACCCGGATGAGAACCCGCGATATGCTCTCCGCAGTAGAGAAGATGGATAAAGTCGGCTTTTTCTCCCTCGAGATGTGGGGTGGCGCCACCTTCGATACCTGTATACGCTACCTCAACGAAGACCCCTGGGAACGACTGCGCGAAATACGCAGCAGGGTAAAAAATACACACCTGCAAATGCTGCTGCGCGGCCAGAACCTGGTGGGGTACCGTCATTATCCCGATGATGTAGTCAAAGAGTTTATCCGCCTGGCCGTTAAGAACGGCGTTGATGTATTCCGCATCTTTGATGCGCTGAACGACCTCAGGAATATGGAGCTTGCCATCCACGAGTGTAAAAAATATAAGGTCCATGTCCAGGGCACGATATGCTACACAATAAGCCCCGTGCACACCGTCGAGGGATTTGCCAATATGGCGCACAAGCTTGAGGAACTCGGTTGTGACTCCATTTGCATCAAGGATATGGCGGGTTTGATCTCACCTCCCGAAACATCCGCCCTGATTAAAGCCATTAAATCCAGGGTTAAAGTACCCATTGACCTGCACTCTCACTGCTCCAGCGGCATGGCGCCGATGAGCTATCAGGCAGCTGCGGAAGCAGGTGTGGACATACTCGATACCGCTTTTTCACCTTTTGCCTGGGGTACTTCCCAACCGCCCACAGAAAGTGTCGTGGCAGCTTTCCAGAATACACCTTACGATTGTGGCCTGGACCTGGAATTACTCTACGAAATCGGCGAGGATTTTGCAGCCATGGTCAATAAATACCGCATCCTGTTTACCGCCGACGCCACCAGGCCCAGTGTCAACGTGCTGCTGCACCAGATCCCCGGAGGCATGTATTCCAATCTTATCAGTCAGCTCAGGGAACAGAACGCCCTGGACAAACTGGGAGCGGTTCTAGAGGAGATACCACGTGTCAGGGCCGATCTGGGATATCCCCCGCTGGTCACTCCCACCAGCCAGATTGTAGGTATACAGGCTGTGCTGAACGTGCTTAACGGGGAAAGATATAAAAAGGTAACCAAAGAGGTGAAAGACTATTTGCAGGGCTTTTACGGGAGGCCGCCCGGCGATCTGAACGAGGAAATCCGTAAATCAGTGATAGGAGATTCGCCCGCTATTACAGGCCGTCCAGGAGAACATCTCGAACCCGAGCTTAAGAAGATGAAGGACGAAAGCCATAAGCTGGGAATTTTACACAAGGAAGAGGATTTGATCACTTATGCGCTTTACCCCCAGGTAGCGGTCAAGTTCCTACGGGGAGAGCTTAAAGAGGAAGTTATCGCCAATCCAGCGCCCGCCGCTGCGTCAAACCAGTCGAGCGTGGAAATGCCCACTGCGTTCAGCGTGGATGTTGACGGTGAGGTTTTTAATGTAAAAATTACTCCTGTCCTCGGTGACACCATGTCAGTTGAAAAAGCAAGCAAGCCCAAGGAAATCCCCAAGGGTGCGGTGCTTGCGCCGATGCAGGGAATGGTACTTACTGTTAAAGTTAAAGTAGGTGATAAGGTGAAAGAAGGTGACACCGTGGTGGTAACCGAGGCTATGAAAATGCAGAACGATGTGCATAGCCCTTATACCGGTACAGTGAAGCAGATCTTTGCTTTCAATGGCGAGATAGTCAACAAGGACGATGTCCTGATGGTCATCGACGGGGATTAAACTGCATGCTTAAAAAGGTACTGGTTGCCAATCGCGGTGAAATAGCTATACGCGTGATGCGCGCCTGCCGGGAGCTCGGTATGCGTTCCGTAGCAGTTTATTCCGAAGCCGATAAAGACGCTATATTTACCAAATACGCAGATGAGGCCTACTGCATTGGAGCTCCTCCGGCCATAGAAAGCTATCTGAATGTAAAGAAAATTATGGCCGTTGCCAGGGAAAGCGGCGCCGAGGGGATACATCCAGGCTATGGATTCCTGGCGGAAAATCCAAATTTCGCCTATGCCTGCGAGCGTGAAGGAATAAAATTCATCGGCCCCTCCAGTAAAGTCATTGAGCTGATGGGTAATAAGATAGCAGCCAGGCAGGAGATGGCTAAAGCGGGCGTACCCATTACACCGGGCACTAAGGATCACGTAAGCCATTTAGAGGATGCGCGTAAAATCATTAAAGAAATAGGTTACCCCGTAATTATTAAGCCTTCCGGCGGGGGAGGCGGCATCGGCATGACCATTGTCCATGATGAGTCTAATCTAAAAAAAGGTCTGGAGATGTCCAGCAAGATTGCCGCCAGCACTTTCGGCATGCCGGAAATCTATATTGAGAAATATATTGAGCATCCACGCCACATCGAATTTCAGGTACTGGCCGACACCCGCGGCAACGTAGTGCATCTGGGGGAACGCGAATGTTCAATACAGCGGAGGCACCAGAAGCTGATTGAAGAAGCGCCGTCTCCGGCACTGACACCCGAGTTGCGCAAGCGAATGGGTGACATTGCCGTAAAAGCGGCCAGGCAGATCAAATACGAGAGCGCGGGCACGATAGAATTCATCTTTTCCAATGGCGAGTTCTACTTCATGGAGATGAATACCCGCATCCAGGTCGAGCATCCCGTAACTGAGATGGTTACAGGAATCGACATTGTAAAGGAGCAGCTCCTCATTGCATCCGGCGAGCGTCTTAACTTAAAGCAGAAAGATATCAACATGAATGGTTGGGCTATCGAGTGCCGCATCAATGCCGAAGATCCTCAAAATAACTTCGCCCCATCCCCGGGCAAGCTTCGCGGCTACCGTTCCCCGGGCGGTGTTGGCATACGTGTGGATAGCGGCGTACATACCAGGTACACCATATCACCGATGTATGATCCGATGATATCGAAACTGGTTGCCTGGGGCCGTAACCGCGATGAGGCCATTCAGAGGATGCGCCGCGCGCTATATGAATATGTAATCGTAGGTGTCAAAACCAATATACCTTTTCACAAAGCAGTAATGGAAAATAAACGTTTCCAGAGCGGTGACCTCGGCACCCATTTCATTACACAGGAGACCACACTGCTGGATGATATGCAGGCGATTATGGCTCGCGAACTGCCCCTGGAAGAAAAGCTGTCGCAGGTATTCGACGACAGCAAGCGCGCGGCTGCCGTAGCGGCGGTGATGGCCTACGCCCAGATACACCATAAGAACTCAGCCAAAAATATTGAATCTTGAGAAGCGCAATTCCCGCAGTAGTCCATCTTTCGGTAATTGTATTTATTATTTCTTTCCGTTCGTGTCGTTCTTTTTCTCTTCCGAGAAAAAGTCAGTAATATTTTTTCCAAACGCCTGTGCAGCCTGGCCGGCTTCTCTGAATTTTTGCCTTACTTCTTCATCTTTGAACCTTTCTCCCAGAGTATCCGCCGATTCTTTGGCCGCATTACCTAGCTCTTTGACTTTTTCTTTAAGGTCGGGATCGTTGAATATCCGGCTCATAGCGTTACCAAAGGCATCAAACATATCGCTGAAATTCTCAGCGGCGCTCTTCTTTTCAGTATCTTCCTGCTTCTCCATTTCTCTCCTGACAATAATCTTTATTAATATTCTACTTCAAAAAGCGGTTTTATTATGCCGCCATCATTGAACCCGATGAAATCTGGTAATATAATGCTCACACCCGCAAGTATTTTTCCCTGATGCAAGGAGGGGGAAATGAAGTTTATCGAGGCAGGGACAAAAACAACAATAATCAACCTGGGCAGTTCTTTTAATCCCTCGTCTGAAAACGAGCTGCTGAGACTCTTCCGTTCCTCCAAATACGGGGTTTTTCACAACTTCATTTTTGATTTCAGCAACATCGGACAAATGGAAAGCAGCAATCCGGGAGTGCTGGCCAAACTGCATGCCACAGTAAGGAAAGCTCAGGGCAGGTTTTATGCTTTTGGTCTGAAGCAATCCTTTGTAGAATTATTTAATCTGACCGGACTGTACCAGGGCTTTCGTATATGCGCAACGATCCGGGAAATCATCGAAGCCACGAATATAAAGGACAGAGGTGTAATCTCCCAGATTCAGGGACATCTGGGAAAAGCAGGAGACTCTACGCCGGTCAATTTAAACTGCTGGTCACCTTATATGGATAAGCTGCGGGTACCCACGATGCCAGCAGAGGTTATCAATTTGAACGTGGATGGAAGGAAAACAGCAGGGCCCCTCCAGGGATTCGGACAGTTATGGGAGAAGACGTATAAATTACATTTGACCGATATCGGGCTATCCCCTCTTCGAGTGATTGAGATCATGAAAACGAATTTCACCAGATTTCAGCCGCCACAAAATCGTTTCTATCCTTCGGAACGTGGCATTAAACCGGGAGAAATAATTATTATTAATGCCTCCACTCCGGGCGGCCTTATAGCTACGGGCGTGCTGGTCCTCTATGCCGATGAATATACTTTCACATTTGTTACTCCTCAGGGACACCCGGAAGCCGGGTGGGTTACCTTCACAGCTTATGAAGAAAACGGAAGCACCATGATGCAAATCCAGGGTCTGGCACGCGCCAGTGACCCGATTTACGAAATTGCCTTCCGCCTTGCAGGCTCCAACTTGCAACAACAAATCTGGACCCACGTGCTCGAATCTCTTGCCCTGCATGTAGAGAGCAAGGCCACCGTTCAATTTTCCAGGCAATGCATGGATCACTCGCTTCAGTGGTCAAGGTTTTCCAATGTGTTTCAAAACTCCCAGATATCCAGCATGGTTTACGCTGTTTCACACCCCTTTCACCTATCCGGGAAATAATATCCTCAGACTCACTTATGCTATCCGAACAAGGTGATTTCGATTCAGTAGTAGTAGGGTCAGGACCGAATGGGCTTGCCGCTGCTATTACTTTAGCCCGACATGGCCTGAAGGTAGCTGTTTTTGAAAAAAACAATTTTATTGGCGGAGGTGTCCGTTCAGCAGAACTGACTTTGCCCGGTTTCATCCATGACACCGGATCGGCTATTTATCCGATGTTTGCTGCATCACCATTCTTTAGCTCTTTACCGCTGAAAGACTATGGACTGCAGTGGATTTATCCGCCGGCTGCGCTGGCACATCCTTTCGATGACGGCACTGCAGTTCTACTCGAAAGCTCATTTCAAACAACAGGATCGACTCTCGGCGTGGATGCCAGGGCATATTATAAGCTGGTTAAGCCGCTTGCAGACTCGTGGAGAAAGTTGTCCTGCGATCTACTGGGCACTATGCGAGCTTTACATCATCCGCTTATAACCGTTAAGTTCGGGCTGAACGCTCTTAAATCAGCAGACAGTTTCATTAATGACAACTTTAAGGGAACAAGGGCCAAAGGATTTTTTACCGGGCTGGCGGCACATTCGGTTATCCCGCTGGGAATGACGCCCAGCGCAGCCTTTGGGATCGTGCTTTGCGCAGCCGGACATGCAGTCGGATGGCCGATACCGTGTGGGGGCGCCGGCAGTATCACAACCGCGCTCACAAAATATTTTACATCGCTCGGGGGCACCATTATCACAGGTAAAATGGTTGCCTCGCCCTCCGATCTGCCTCATGCCGGATCCGTCCTGTTTGACACGTCACCCGATCAACTGGTGAAAATTTATGCAGACAAATTACCCTCGAACTATTGCAAAGCGGTCAAGCGCTACCAATTCGGCCCTG
>JAQUQM010000023.1 GCA_028716085.1 Dehalococcoidia bacterium
CAGACAACGCTTCGATACGCCTCGTGGTCGGTAAAGAGCTGTTTTCATCCGTACTTAAATCAGGCATTTATATTCAGCGGAAACGATATATTTTGCCCCTATAATACAGTGCATGTTATCTGCCGTCGAATAGCTCAATTATAATCCGTTTTACCGTTCTTGTTCATTAAAAAGGCCTTTGAACTTATATCGATGCCTATTTTTCAGATTCAAACCCCTATTTTCTTCCCGTCCTTAATCATATTTTAACAATTCATATGTAGCATATAAGCGGAACTCCTGAACTTGAGGAGAGAGAATATGCAGCGGAAAATAATGAAATACATGTTTTTCTACCTTCTTTTCATCATGTTGATCACGCTGGTTGTCTCCCGCTGAAGCATAGTTCGCGTATAATGCCGCTACTTCGCTTATTGAAACAGAAAACCGTGTCCCCCTTCATTAAACCTTAATCGTATCTTAACAATTGGTTGCTATAATGCGTTTAACAGGCTGAGAAGACAGCCGGAGGACATGGCAATGTTCAGGATAGAATCCGGCCGACGGCCGGCGCGCAGCTATTTTAGGCGCGGGCTGTGCGAAACATCCCGCATTATGTTGTGCTGCATGCTCGTGATAACGGGCATCCTCTTTATCCTGCCTGCAGCCGCCTACGCCCAACCGTCGATAATAACCACGGCACTGCCGTCCGGCCAGGCAGGCACCATCTATTACGGCACGCTGACAGCCACCGGAGGTACACCGCCCTACACCTGGAGCATCGTCATGGGGGCGCTGCCGTTCGGGCTGTCCCTCGATGCCTCTTCCGGCTCGATCTCCGGGCTGCCCTATACGCAGGGCACCTTCAGTTTCGTGGTCCAGGTCACGGACAGCGCCGCCGCTTCGTCACAGCAAAGCTGCTTCATTACCATTGCATCCCCGCCCGTTATTTTTATGTCGTCGGGCGTGCTCCAGGCAACCGAGGGCGCCGGCTACACCGCCACAATGAGCGCAAGCGGCGGGACGGCGCCGTATACATGGTACCTGGTCAGCGGCACTCTGCCGTCGGGCTTAAGCCTGGACCCGACTACAGGCACAATCTCAGGCATTCCCGCCCGTGGCACCGCGGGCAGCACCAGCTTCACCGTCAGGGTTACCGACAGCTCAGTGCCGGCGGTGTCAGCCCAACAAAGCTTTACCCTCAGCATCGAAAAAGGCAGCTATGAGGCGGTGATCAATATAGGTTCCGGCCTGAAAAGCGGACAGGCCAGGGTATACGCCAACGGGCAACAGCTGGCCATGCTCTACGGGGCGCAGTCTACGAAGCTGAGCGTCGACCTGGGAACCAGCGTAACCGTCAGCGTTGACCCCACCATTCAGGACCCGTCCGACGGGCAGGTCAGGTACAAGGCGGAGGCATCTGAGATAACGGTAAGCGAATACTCGCCGTATGCCCGGTTCAACTACTACCCTGAATATTTCGTCCGGCTCAGCACCGAGCCTTCGGGCATCGGTTCGGTCACGGGATCGGGCTGGTACAGGGAGGGCTATACCCTCACTTCTTCGACACCCGCCAGCATTGAATCTGGCGTAAACGCGGGCACCCAGTACCGCTTTTCCTCCTGGTCGCTGCCCAACGGGCAAACGGTCTCCGATAGGAATCTTAACCTGAGCGTCAGCATGGCCGGCACATACATTGCCCGCTACGATACATATTACAAACTGGCCTTTACTTCAGCCTACGGCGAACAGAAGGCCGGCACCTGGTACAAGGCAGGCACCCAGGCTCAATGGAACCTGTCGACAACACAGGTGCCCATGTCCGGCATCCTCGGCCTTTTCGGCGGCAGCTGGAAAGCCGTCGACAGCAGCGGTGTGGCATATATGAACGGGCCCAAAAATGTAGTCATCAACTGGGAGCCGGACTACCTGCTGCCGGCGATCCTCATACCTGCGGCGGTGTTTCTCCTCATATTATGCCTCTATGGATTGTTTGTCCTCGTGCGCGGGCCTGCAACCAGGCCGGCCCCATCTCCCACCGTCTATCAGCCCGCGACCCATGCATATCAGCCGGCGCCTCCACAGTATCAAACCGTGCTGCCGATGTTCTACCCGGCGCCCACCTCGTTGCCGCCCCTGCCCCCACCTTCCCAGACAACCCTTCCCCCGGTGCGGAAAGCCATAGAGGCTCCAGAAGCCGTGCTGGTGAAGGTAAAAGAAGAAGTCAAAGAGGAGCCCGCGTCAACGAAAATATCACCTAAAACCAGGGATCGCCTGATGGAACAGATCGGTGCGCTTCTCGATAAATATGAAACGGAGATCAGGGCTACCAGGCAAAATCCGGGCTTGCCCCCGCCGGGGAATGATACCGGGCAAAAAAGGCTGACCTCCTGAGCAAGACATGAGGCGGAAGGCGAATATGATTAAAAAAATGGCGGCCTGCAAATAATTACTTAACAAAGTGCTTATATAATAAAAGTGTACTCTTGGGACACAGGTTCACAAGAAAATTACGGCACCAATAAAAAGGAGGGAAACAGAAAGAATGTGGAAAAAAGTTATCTGCGTAGCTGCCGGCATTCTGGCAGTAGTCATGCTGATAACCGGGATAGTGTCGGCAACCTATGCCGATACGGGACAAAATGTCGATAGGCCGGCGGCAGGTAAAATGCCCCCCGGCGGGAAAATGGGACCGATCGCCGACAAAATGCTGGAAAGGGTAGCGGGCATACTTAACATAGATAAGCAGAAACTGTCCGACGCCTTCAAACAGGCTGCAACCGAGATGCGCGAGGAAGGCATCAACGACAGGTTCAGCAAGTGGGTCAGCGAAGGCAAGCTCACCCAGGAGCAGTCCGACCAGTACAAGGCATGGCTGGCCGCCAATCCCAATCCCAACAAAGCCTTGCTCTGTATAAATCCGAAGGTAATGGAAAAGCTCCTTGAGAACGGCAAGATAACACAGGAACAATACGACGCTTACAAAGCATGGATGGACACCAAGCCCAATTTTGAACTGCCCAAGCCTGAAAAGCCGCAGGGTGCTCCGCAGCGCGTACCCCATAGCCAGGTTAACTGATCATTGGTACCAGAACGCCTCCTAAAAAATACCTCCGTAAAGGCGGGGTGACTCACCACCCCGCCTTTTTAATTGTCTGTTTACAGCTCAACCGGCATGGATGAACAGGCCGGTTGTCGGAGCCGGGTGGACAGTTAAACATCCGCCGAAGCCGCAAGGGCGGCACGAACCATTACTTGCAGGTGTATGACAGCAGGGTCCTGACGTTGACCTTATTCTTCTCAAAAGAGAACTCCACGATGTTGCCGCCGGTTGCCAGGAAGGCGCAAATCCGGTAATCATCGGTGGCCCATATCAACATCCAGTTATTCTGCTGTCCCCAGGCCAGCACTTCGGCAGGTGTCTGAATACTGTAAGACATACTTCTCCTTCTTCAAAATCACGGATTGTGTTTCTTTACTAAAATATATCAGAATCCGCTATGGTTCTTCTATGTCGCATCGACATTGATCTGTTTGAATGCGCTTGCAGCGCCGTATTGAAAGAGAAGCTGAAGGCCTGATTTATTCAGACGTAAACGTCGTAGCAGGGCAGGCCGTCCTTGGCGCCTCTGAATTTAAACAGCCTGACCACGGCGTTGGGCTTGCCGGGGATATTGGTGATGAGCGCTCCCTGTGAAGGCATGGCGGATTGATTGATCTTGCGGTCTTTCTCAAGGAGCCGGCCGCTGTCGGAATCATAGAAGTCCCAGTAAGCCACAACTGTTTTGCTTGCAGGCTGCATACCGAACCTCCAGTTTAATCATAGCACCGAATTGAAGTTCTATAAATAAATCCGGCGCTACCCACCCGAATACATCCGTCACTACGGGTTCCGCTTATATCGTGGCGAAGCAATCTACTGCATGGTATTGTCCCTTCTTATGTCTTTGCGAGCCCGATTATATCGGGGCGAAGCAATCTACTGCACGGTATTGTCCCTTCTTATGTCATTGCGATCCCGATAACATCGGGAGAAGCAATCTACTGCACGGTATTGTGTTCGGACAGGAGATTGCCGCGTCGTCCCGATGGATCGGGACTCTTCGCAATGACGCTGAGGATGGCGCAAAAAGAAAGCAGGCTGACCATGGTCAGCCTGCCTATTATATAAGGGAGGTTGTACTCTGAAATTTTTTATGTTCCGGCTACGTTGGCTGCCTGGGGCGAATTCACCGGGGTCTGGAAAAACTGGAACGGCTGGAAGATGCAGATGTTGGCCTCCTGCGCAATATTGCCGTCCGTTATCTCCACAAAATAACCGTAATCCTTGCCCGGTTTAAGATCATTGGTGACGGTGACGGCGCCCCGATTAAAGCCGGCCCTGGGGTCGTTCTTGCGCAGCCTTTCCAGGTAGATGTTGTCCCACCATACCAGCTTCTGTGTATCGATCTGCTGGGTGGTCGCGCCCTCTGCCAGGCGCGTCACATAGTAGGCGTCCAGTCCGGCCACGTCCTTGAGCGTCAGCCAGCCCAGGCCGACATCCTTCAACGGAGTTGAGGCAGGCATGGGGTGCACCCTGGAAGGTTTGAACGAGTTCAGGATCCTGTCCCTGTTTTTCAGGTAGGCGGATACCATGGCGTCGGAGATCGCGTTTTTCTGCATGCGGGACATCCTCTCCACGCTGCCATCCTTGCACTTGACCTCGATGGTGTATTGGCCTTCCTTGATAAAGCCGGTGGGCAGGTTGATCATGTACCAGTAAAAATTGAGGAACCGGTCGTAAATCCAGCCGTTCAGGTTGGTATTTTTGAACATCTGGTTTTTGAACTCTATGGTGTAGCCGTCCGGCCCGTAAGCCGATATTTTCTCAACCAGGTCCGGCACTACCGCATCCCCCGGGAAGAAGGATACCAGGAATTTATGCTGCTCTTTCTTTGTCGGCGCCCCTTCGAAATCCCAGTAAACATTGCATGCCATGATACTGTATATTTTGACCGGATTTTCTGTCATCTTACCTCTCCTTTTGCATATAATTTGAGTTGTAACTCACTGGTGTACTAATGGGTTACTCTGCATTATACCACTTTCAGCGGCAGGACTGTCAATACACCGGGTTGCGCGGTTCTGTTATACTGATATAGCTTATCGGCCGGTTATCAAATTCAACTTCGGGGGAAGGTTTTAGCACATATGGCAAGAACACCGACATACAGGGAGCTCAAAGCACAGATACTGGAGAATGCCTCCGAGCTTTTCCGCAAGCAGGGGTACCAGGGCACGACCATGGACCAGATAGCCGGGAGCGTTGGCATGAGCAAGGTCAGGGTCTATCGCTACTGGGACAGCAAGGAGGAGATATTATTCGAGGCCATCAAGGTTTTTCACAGGCGTTTCATCAATAGCCTGAGGAAGATTGTTGAGAGCAACGAGGCGCCTGAAAATAAACTGCGCCAGGCAATTGCCAACCACGCCACCGTGTTTTACAGCGCCCTGTTGCCTTTCGCCGGCGGGATCGTCAGCCCCGAACCGCTTATCACCGGCAAGCACAGGCGCGCCATCGTCAAGCTCAGGGATGAATACGACAGCCTTCTATACAGCATCATTGAAGAGGGGATGGAGAGCGGGGCGTTCATTAAATGCGATCCCAGGCTGACCAGCTTTGCCATCATGGGAGCGGCCAACTACGTGAGGATGTGGTTCTCCGCCAGCGGGCCGCTAACACTCGAAGAAGTGACGAACTATCTAGCCGACTACCTTGCCAACGGTATCCTGTCCCCGAAATACCGCAAAAACCTGCCTCCGCTCACATAACCGGCACGCTTTAAAAAATGAAGGCCTATCCTGCGCATCGCACTTGAGGGGGAGAATATAAACATGACGGAAAATATCAGCAGCCAGGGTGATGCAGCAAAGCCCCGCAAATTCAAGACTTACGTTTCCGACACCGTCAGCCGGCAGGCACGGGACTACCAGCGCGATCAGGCTGTGATCGTGCCCTCGGATCCGACAGTCGACAATATGCCGGATGTCAGAAAGGCCACCGCCGAACTGTATCAACCGCTTATCGACGAGGCAAAGCAGAAATTCGTGGAACGGCTGGAGAGTACGGAGATCGCAGGTGTGCCGGTCCTGACAATTGTTCCGAAAAATTACAATACTTCAAATGAGGGGAAATGCATCTTTTATATTCACGGAGGCGCCTATGTGATGGGTGATCCCTTGAGCCTGCTGATGTTTACAGCGCCCCTGGCATACCACGCAGGTATCAAAATATCTTCCGTTGACTACAGGCTGGCTCCCGAACATCCCTATCCCGCAGCCGCCGACGACTGCTTCAACGTTTACGGCGAGCTGATCAAACGGTATCGTCCACAAAACCTGGCGTTGTGCGGCGATTCGGCGGGAGGCGCGCTGTCGCTGGTCACTGCGCTTCGGGCTTCACGCAGAGGCATGGCGTTGCCGGCAGTTATGGCGCTGAGCAGTCCGTGGGCGGATATTACAAAAACCGGAGACTCCTACCACCTGCTGGAAGGCTGGGACTGCCTGATCCAGTATGAAATGAACCTGGGCAAGCCGGCTGAGGTGTACGCGGGCAACACCGATTGGAAAGACCCGGACATTTCACCGCTGTATGCCGACTATCCCGCCGAATTCCCGCCGGTTTTAATTGTTAGCGGCACGCGCGACCTTCTGCTGAGCTGTTGCGCCAGGCTTCAGCGTGTGATGAAACGCGCCGGCATAGAGGTGCACCTGGATGTCTGGGAAGGCATGTGGCATGATTTCATCGGGTTTCCCTTCCTTCCCGAGTGCCGGGAAGCCCTGAAAGAAATTGCTGCATTTATAACTTCCCGCATATAGCGGCAAAGAGGGCGGCAGGAATTGCATGGTAAGGGGACAAGGGGCATAATAGAGATAAATTCATACTGTTCAGGGGGAGGTAGAAATTATGTATCTGGCAGGCCTTATCCTGACTGTCATCGGGTGGGCATTCCAGCTATACGAGACACTGATCAAAAAGACGCGCAACATCAATATCTTTTTTCCTCTGGCGTATTTCTTTGCCTGTGTCCTCTTCGGCGTCAACAGCCTCACGGCAAATGACATGACCTATGCCATCCTGGATTTCGTTTGCGCCATACTGGCGGCGGTAGTATTTATAGTACTGGTAACACGGAAAAAATGATCTGAGTAAGCCGGGCATTCGATTAGTAGTTAATTCCCTGCAGGCCAGGCACAACGAGGCAGGGAAAAGGAGGACAAAACCGATGTTGAGACTTTGCCGTATTGCATCAGCTTCACTTATTTTCCTCGTCATTATATCTGTCATGGCATCGTGCGCCCCATCAGGCACCGCCCCCTCGGCCGTTGCCCCGGCGGGCAATGCTCCCGCGGCGTCAGGAGGCAATATCGACGCCTTCCGTGCCGCGCTGCAGAAGGACGACTTCGGCTTAAAGCTGGCGCCGTTTCTACGCGTGGACCTCATCAGGCTGTACCAGGCCGGAAGGCTGGCCAACGCGGCCGGCAACAACGCGGGCGCGCTGTACAGGGGAATTTTCGGCGCTATTCCGGACAATATAGTCATTCCTGATGTCAGCCAGCTTGCCGGCGCTTCCAAACAAGTTGAGAATTTCTTATATGGTATGCCCGGTTTGCTGCAGGGATGGCAGATCAATCCCGACGAAGCGGTTGTGGTGGTCGCCAAGACCCCTCCGCAATGCGTATATTTCAGCTACTGCGGTTTCATCTTCAATAAATACTATGAAAAAGATGGAAAGCAAAAATGGATCTGGGCCAGCTACAATGACCCGCTGAACAACCTCACCATTAAAACTTCCGGAACGCCCAACGGGGCAAAGGGCAATCCCTTCAACCAGGACACCATCATCATCATTACAGCCGATAAAGGCACCGACCGGCGCATCCGCAGCGCCGCCATAGCAGCGGGATATTCCGAGGACATCATCAATACGTATGTAATCCCGAGCTCGATGGTCAAACTGGGTATCGGCCCCGAGTATGATACCGTTGTTTTCGGACAGCGCATAACGCTCTGTGCGGATCAAAAAGCGGGAGAGGAATACGCAAGCACCATAACCGCGGCTCTCAGAGCAACGCCCCAATCCGGAGGAAAGCTCGACCTGTTCCCTGCGCCCGAGATTAAGGTGAGGGGCACCGGCAAGACCGAAGTGGATTTCCAGCCTGCCCTCGATGATCTGCGCAAGGCCATCCTGGCCAAATACAGCGGACTTACGGCCGACGAGCTTATACCCAATGTGTGGCTGCAAGAATCTTACGAGGCGGTGCAGACAGAAACATATGTTGCCGGGGAAAGCCGGGACACCGTTTACACGCGCTGCGACACCCTGAAGCTGGCTGATAATCCCGATGAGTTCATCATCGTCTACGGCGTCAACCATGCCGCCACCGGCAAGGCCACCTATGCAAACTGCACCTTCTACGGTGAAGCCGGCTGGAACGGCGTGGCTGGCATTTACAGCACCGAGTACGAGGGGACTGCCGAGGCTTACCTGCCCGGCAACCCGATGGCTAAATACCTGTATGTCTGCAAGTTTGCGCGCAACTGCGGCACCGAAAAAGCCTGCGTGACCGTGCCGACCGGGCCGGGCGCCTTCGGAGTCGAACTCGACGAGCCCGCGTTTATCGGGTTCCGCGCTTACCTGGAGCCCGCGACGAAAGTGGGGCCGGCCTATCCGGAGCTCCTTTTTGACCGCGTGATTAAATTCAGCGCCGCCAAATAAAGGAAAACGCCTGCCGCTGCAAAAAGGGATAAAATATTATCTGCCGCTTCCCTCGAATCTTCACCAGGCTGCGGATAATTGAAAAATGAGCTTGTCTAAATTCAGTCTGATCCTGGCTTTGTCCCTCATGTCTACCATTGCGTCCGGCTGCGCGCCGAGGGTTGCGCCGGTCAGTGATACAAACCTTGGCTTTGACCCCCGGGGGCTGATCACGGTGAGCGATGCGCGTGTGCAGGAGAGCCTGAAGGCCATCCTGGAGGATGAGGATAATCCCTGGGACGAATTCCACAGGATACAGAACTGGGTTGCCGGCCATGTGTCCTATGATACCAATGTAACTGAATACTGGCAGCGCCCCACCGAGACAATAGATACAGGGAAAGGCGACTGCAAGGACTATTCGACGCTGCTCTGTTCACTCTGGCGCGCCTGGGGCGTGCCGGCATCGGACGTATATGTGGCCATCGGCCAGAGCCCGAGCGGCAGGCGCCATGCCTTTGTAATTCAAAAATACCTCACGGGGAAATGGCAGGTAAGCGAGCCGCAGGTCGGGGGTATCATCGTTTCCGAGCTTACCGCTGTAGATACTGCCGAGAAATACGCCATCACGTTCCTTTTCAATGACGCCGCATACGTCAACCAGCCGTCCCTGATTTACCAGGTAGTCAGGGGCGGCGTCACGGTCACGCCTTTAAAACCTGCCGGCAAGGGGCCGCTGCCCGTGATCAACTCTTTTACGGCCGACGGCGCGAATATAGCGGCGGGCACGACGGTTTTATTGAACTGGAATGTTTCGGGAGCTACTCATATAAATATAGACCAGGGCGTCGGCGAGGTCTCTCCGATCGGGGTCGCGCAGGTGAACCCCACCGACTCCATCCAGTTCAGGTCGCAGTCGGGCCTCGTCGTACCTGTCGAATACAGGCTGGTGGCAATGAATTCCTCGGGCTCCGCCCAGGCGTCGGTCATCGTCAGGGTCATACAGAAGGCAACTTCCACCACGCCCGCGCCGGATATTCCTGCCATAGATAAGCCTGCCTCCTTTTTGATAGGGTTTGAAGGATGGTACAGCGATATCGGGGTTATCAGCACGGCGAATGCGGGGCAGCGGATAGCCGCCAGGATAAGCCTGAAAGGCGGCAGCCCGGGGCAGTACTGGATACGTATCTGGAGGGATGTAAACCGGGGCAATGATGAGATCGTGTCTCAAACGGCATTTACCTACGACGGCAAATCAGCGGCGCAGGAGATTTTCTTTGCCCCCTCGTATTTCATAGGTGAAGCGGATACGCGCGGTTACCGGATCGACCTGCTGTGTGACGGACAGCAGGTCTGGGTCATGCCCAACGCCTACCCGCCGCGTTTGACGGTCATACCCAAACCGTCCACCGGCTCGCTGGCTGTGAACTTTGCGGGATGGTATATTGGCGTGGACAGTGTATCTGCTGCTAAAACCGGCCAGGAAGTGAGCGGCGGCATTACGCTCAGCGGAGGGAGCGGGGGCAAGTACGTGCTTAACGCACGAAGGGATACGGCGGGGCTGTCTGACGAAATTATGAACCAGCTCACATTTGACTACGACGGCACAAGCGCACTGCAGCAAATAACCTTTTCACCAACATCCGCCACCAACGAGTCCGGCACCCGGGGATATTACCTTGACCTCTACCAGGACGGAAAGTTCCTTTGGAGTCTGAGCGGTAAATATCCGCCGAGGCTGACAGTGACACGGGGGAATTAGGCTCATCAACTTGATTAGTAATGGGTATTCCATTCCGAAATATGCAGATGTATAATATCTATGACTCAATTCATGGAGGTGCATAGATGGCAGCAAAAAAACGGGTTTTTATTAGCTTCGATTATGACAATGATAAGGCAACAAAGGATTTTATTGTTGGTCAATCAAAAAACGCTGATTCCCCATTTGAGATATCAGATTGGTCGATGAAAGAAGCTGCACCCCAAACGAATTGGGAAAAGGAAGCTAGGGATAGAATAAAACGTAGTGATGTAGTGATAGTTATGGTTGGACCTAATACTTACAAAGCTCCGGGAGTATTGAAAGAAGTAAAAATTGCTCGCGAGGAGGGGAAAAAATTAGTCCAAATAATAGGATATAGGGAGGGAAATTATACTGCTGTAGCAAATGCTGGCGAACTCTACAGATGGAATTGGGAGAATCTAAAGAAACTGCTCTCTTAGTAGTAAAGTGAAAATGACAAATCAAAAAATTAATACTTTTATAAAAAGTTATACAAAAGCTTTAAGACAAAAGAATGCAGTTATTTTTGCAGGGGCTGGATTATCGAAAGCAAGCGGATTTGTCGATTGGAAAGGGCTACTTCGGGATATAGCGGAGGATCTTGGACTCGATATCGATAAAGAGCATGATTTGGTAGCAATAACGCAATTTCATATTAATGAAAAAGGGGGTAATCGGTCAAGAATAAATCAAATTTTAATTGATAAATTTACAAGAGATTCAGTTATGACCGAAAATCACCGGCTATTGGCAAGAATGCCAATTGAAATCTATTGGACTTCTAATTACGATAAATTAATTGAAGAAGCTCTATCGGATGCAGGGAAGACGCCAGATGTCAAAATATCACAACCAAATCTAGCGATAAGCCGCCCAAAAAGCGATGCTATTGTCTATAAAATGCATGGAGATATTTCCCAGCCACATGAGGCTATAATTTCGAAGGATGACTATGAATTATATAGCGAGCACAGGGCACTTTTTTCGACTGCACTAAAGGGTGATCTTGTATCAAAGACGTTTCTTTTTATCGGATTCAGTTTCGATGATCCAAATCTTAACCAAATATTAGCTCGAGTTAGAGCTCTACTTGGAACGAACCAAAGAGAACATTTCTGCTTTTTTAAAAGAGTGAGTAAAGATTCTTTCAGTAACGACCAAGAATATGAATACAGCAAAATAAAACAGGATTTAATAATAAAAGATCTTAAACGCTATTCAATTGAGGGTTTATTAGTAGACGACTATTCACAGATAACTGAGATTCTATCGAGAATCAGAGATTCGTTTAGAAGAAATGTAATTTTTATATCTGGGAGCGCAGATGATTATGGGAAATGGGACAACGAACTTGCACAAAAATTTGTTCATTCATTAGCTTATAAGCTTGTATCGGAAGAATTCAAAATTGTCTCCGGTTTCGGCAAAGGGATAGGTAGTATCGTAATAAATGGTTGTTTAGAGTATATATTTTCAAGTAAAAATAGGCATCTTGATGAATACCTTGAACTAAGGCCATTTCCACAAGTAAGTACTGGAGCCAAATCTTTACAGGATCTCAGGAAAGAATACAGAGAATATATGATATCCTCAGCTGGAATTGCAATCTTCCTATTCGGTAATAAATTAAAACACGGTAAGCTGGTAGACGCTGATGGACTATACAAAGAGTTCCAAATTGCTAAAAATATGGGAATTAAATTGGTGCCTATTGGAGCGACTGGTTTCGTTGCTAAAGCACTATGGCAAAAAGTATTAGACCAATTCGATTCGCTGTATCCCGATTATCCTCATTTAAAAAAGGATTTTGAAATATTGGGAAAAGAAAATGAAAAACCAGAGACAATTATTAATAAGATAGTGAAAATTGTCAATACAATAAGAGGAGTATCCGATAATTAAAATTAGGCTTATTTCTCTTTTGTTATATACGGTAATAAATAAAGGCAAAGAAAGAAGTTGAAATTAGTGCCCACAAAAAGCAAAAGAAGCGTATATCCAGCTATGTGATTCATAGACATTGTTTCCACTAGAATGGTGTCATGAATCAAGAAATACATACTCGCCTAAAGCAAATTAAACAGTTATGAAATGAGAAGCTATTATTACAACAGAAGTTGCTATAAATTATTGAATATTGAAATACCCAGTTGCTTCATTGAATTGGATGACTATTTTGATTCAATATTTCAAGATGTCCATACCGCTACTAAACATAAGTCCGTAACCTTATCCGAGAACATCTGCCGTAGAATGTCTGATATTGAGTTGTATGCTAAAAATATTAGTGATTCACAAAATGGCGTTAACCTATTTCAATCAGCTATTTTCATTGGGTCGCTATTAGTAGGTTATTTTTCATCATGTAAGGCCTTGCTAGACGCATGTGCGATAACATTGTCCGATGTGTACAATCTTGATTTAACAAATAAACAAAAGGATTTTTCAAACAAAATATTTTGGAAAAAGCTTGAACCGATCGGAATTTCAGTTTATGGTCGTTACACTCCACTCAAACAATTCTTTAAAGAGATTATCAATTGGCGAGATTCAGCTTTACATCGAATTACTCCTCTTGTCATAGTGCATTCGCCGGACGATCCAGATAAGACTTCTATTGAAAAACAAAGCATTAAGGTGGCTAGCCAAATAGATACTGATATTTCAACTGCGGTAAACAATCCTAAAAAAGTTGAGTGGGTTGAACCTACGTATTATCATACAAAGTGGCAAAGCATGCTAATCAATTTATGTGGCGAGATTTGTCTGGATATTCGAAGCCAGACTATTCAGTAAGACGTAATTATATTTATTTCAGATAAGTGATTCTACGAGATAATCGGCTTTGTCACGTCTAAAATCTATCTACAGAATGAAATTATGATTGTCGGGGAAATTCAGGCCAAGGCCATTCTGTCCGTATCGCAGATATATGATTACGTTATCAATCCCTACGTAGGCTACCAGCATGGCTGCACCTATTGCTATGCGCGCTTTATGAAAAGGTTCACCGGGCACAGGGGAGCCGTAGGGCGAGTTTATCGATGTCAAAGTCAACGCACCAGCACTGCTGCAGAGGCAAATGACCAGCAAGAAACGGGGAAGTGTTTGGGTAAGCGGCGTATGCGACCCGTACCAGCCACTGCAGGCGAATGAGCATTATCACCACAGATATATTAGAATATAATTAATTTTATACCGGAAAGGAGTAGCCATGGCATATAAGAAAATACTGGTTCCTTTGAACGGCTCTGAGCTGGCTGAAAAGGCTCTCCCCTACGCTAAAATTATAGCAAAGCTTAAAAAAAGCCAGGTGACGCTTTTTGCTGTCAGCTTGACTATTTTCGTTGACAGACGTGACCGCCTTTTCACATCATACCTGGAAGCTAATGCTAAAGAACTCAATACAGAAGGAATAAAAACTACCGCGGATACAAGCTATGGTGACGTGGCAGAGGAAATAGTTAAATACGCCAATAACAACAAAATAGACTTGATCGTCATGGCCTCACACGGTTATTCAAAGGCTAAAAAGTGGATGTTTGGAAGTATAACCCAGAAAGTCCTCTACGGCACCGAAATTCCCGTCCTTTTAATAAAATCAAAATCCCCTGAAGTTTCTGGGGAATTCAACAGGATATTAGTTCCCGTCGACGGCTCCCCTTTCTCCGAATCTACTCTCCCTTATATTGAGGAATTAACCAGGAAGACCGATAGGGAAGTCTTGCTCCTCCACATCTGCGAACCACCGATCGTGCCATCATACGGCTCACGCCCTATCAACCCGACCTGGAAGAAATACCAGGACAATATGTGGGAAGAGATGGAAAAACTATCAACAAATTACCTCAAGACGACGATGACCGCGCTGAAGAAGAAAGGAATGAATGTAAAATCCAGGGTCGAAAGGGCCCAAACCGGGGAAGTTGTAAAAACCATCATGAAAGTATCCAAAGAAGAGAATGTTGACCTGGTAGCTATTGCTACTCAGGGACGCACCGGTGTTAATCGCAGGGTGTACGGCAATGTAGCAAATAAAATTGTGGAGGAATTGTCACAACCCATACTGCTTATACGCCCGGCAACGTCAATACCACCATCCCGTCCTCAAAATCTTCTAGATGATATCTGGCAAAGTTACCTGGGTGGCAAATTGTGAGCTAATAGTGACCTGCTCCCCCAAAATGAGCCCCTGTAAAAAGCTACCCCTTTATCCCATCCACCGGACTAAATCTCTTATGAGCCTTCACCCCATCCAGGCATCCCGCTGAAAAGGAAGATTTGAGTATAATATCTTAATCAGAAACCATATGGAGCATGAAAGAATGCTTGTAAGGGAAATCCAGGCAAAGGCCATCCTATCAGTATCGCAGATCTATGACTACGTCATCAATCCCTACGTAGGCTGCCAGCATGGCTGTTCATACTGCTATGCGCGCTTTATGAAAAGGTTCACCGGTCACAAAGAACCATGGGGCGAGTTCGTCGATGTTAAGGTCAATGCCCCTGCCCTGCTGGAGCGCGAAATAACAAGGAAGAAACGCGGCAGTGTCTGGGTAAGCGGCGTGTGCGACCCGTACCAGCCGCTCGAAAAGAAATATGAGCTGACCCGGCAATGCCTGGCAATACTCAAAGAGCATAAATGGCCGGTAGCGGTGCAGACACGCTCCCCACTGGTCCTGCGGGATATGAACATATTCAAAGGGGCAAAGGATTTCGAAGTGGGGCTTACCATCACCACGACCGACGATAGCATCAGGAGGCTGTTCGAGCCTAACGCGCCGCCGATCGAAACCAGGATAAAGGCGCTGGATGAGTTGCACAAGGCGGACATCCGGACCTATGCCATGATCGCGCCCATGCTTCCCGGCGCGGAAGGCCTCGCTTCAGTTCTGGCCGGAAAGGCCGACTACTTAATTGTCGACAGGATGAACTACCATTATGCCGACCGGGTGTACCACGAGCACGGGCTGGACGAGAAGCTCAGCGATCAATTCTTCGCCAGGACTGCAGGGCAATTGGTCTCTTCGTGCAGGAAACTGGGCATCGAATGCACGGTGGTTTGAGGTTCAGGGAGGAGATTGCCACGTCGCCCCGATTATATCGGGACTCCTCGCAATGACATTTTGGGGGTCGCAATGACATGTGGGAGAGGGCTTGCAATGACGTTTGAGATGGAGTTTATAATTATCTATTTCCGTCTGATTAATGCTTTCGCCCTATTGCTTTCAAGAATGCTTCTTCTGAGATAACCAGTTGCTTCAATACGTCAGCCTGAAGCCCGGCAAACCTGTCATAAAGTGACAAGCACCTGCCTGGACTTGCTTTCATCCGGGATTTCTTCCCCGCGCTCGGTTCGATATTCGATACAAAGCTCCAGTGCTTCCTTGATATTTTTCAGGCATTCATCGTAGCTTTTACCCTGTGCATGAGCTTCAGGAACCAACGGGCAGCCTGCAATGTAATATCCATCCGGAGCTTCTCTGATTATTACCGTATATTTCATATTTAATCTTCAGCAACAATTATATCATAAGAGGATGGTGACGAATCCCAATTCATCGAGGAGATTGCCACGCCCCGATTGCATCGGGGCTCGCAATGACATATGGGGGGCTCGCAATGACGTGGGATCATCCCCGGTGTTGTATTGACGGTTATGCGGCAAGGGGATAATATGACTACCGGACTTAATGAGCGACACCGATAAATTTCTTACGGGGAGGAAAATATGAAAACAAAAATGGTCTGGATTTACGCCCTCATCCTGGCGATCCTGGCGGTTGTCCTGCCCCTGTTTAATATCCCGCTCACTGTAGGTAATCCCAACCTTGGTTCCACACCCGCAACCCTGGCTGCAATCTATCTGCCGTGGCCTTTCTGCATCGTCATCGCGCTCATCAAGGGCGTCTCGGCATCCATATTCACCGGAAGGGTGTGGGTCGAGATGCTCGCCGGCACCGGCGACGCCTTCATGGCGCTGTTCATTTGCTGGCTGGTAAAGCATATGCATAAAGGATGGGCGGCCGGACTGGGCCAGGCATCGAGGATCGTGTTCACCAGCGGCGCCGTTGCGCTCGGCGTAAGCATCGGCCAGGCGCTCAACCTCTTTACATCCGCCACAGCCCCCGTACCGGGACTGACCTCTTCGTTCCTCTCCAATATAGGCATAAGCTGGTATGCAATGACCGTCTGGGCAATAGTTTTATCCGCAGCGGTCAATGGTCTTGTCTCAGTGATAATTGTGCTGCTGTTCTCACGTCCCATCGAAAACAGTTTGAAAAAATGATAACAGGGACAAAATGCATTAACCCGGCATTTTCTTTTTCACTAATACATATTATTCGTACCAATGTTGAGCAATTGCCTGTTATTAATTACAATTAGGTTGTTGGAATGAGCTCAGACAAGGAGAATTATGCATCATTCGATAAAGGCTTTTGTTTATAAGGGAGATAATCATTACATTGCCGAATGTCATGAAATAGCTGTTGTTACACAGGGGAAAACCCTTGACGAAACCATAGCCAACCTAAAAGAAGCGGTAGCATTACATCTGGAAGGCGAAAATCCAGCCGATTTCGACCTGGCACCCAATCCATCCCTGCTGGTTACATTGGAGTTGGAGCCTTCGAGTGTCGCCTAAGCTCAGGCATCTTTCCGGATCAGAAGTAATATCAATCTTTCAGACATTTGATTTTCAGATTCATTCCCGGAAAGGGAGCCATGTTACACTCAGACGAGAAATCGGTGGTAACAAGCAGACCTTAACCATTCCGCTTCATGACGAACTGGACGCAGGTACTTTGAAAGCAATTGTCCGCGAGGCCGGCAGATATATTCCTGAAAGCCAATTGCATCCCACTTTTACACGGATTGATATGATTACACCCTCAGTAACGATACAATAACGGGTATCCGCAATTTCTAATACTTCAAAGAAAAGGGGGTATGAAAATGAGCCCGATCAAATCCAATGACGAAGAGTTCCGCAGGTTAGCAAAAAATACTTCGGAAGGACCTGTAGTGATGCTGAACCTGCTGAAGTTCAAGCCCGGCGGCGCAGCCGATTATGCAAGCTATGCAAAGGCAGCCGGCCATTTTGTCGCAGACATAGGAGGAAAGGTTCTATACCTCGGCAAAGCCGGTGAGCTGCTCCAGGGTAACGAGGAATGGGATTATGTCATGCTGGTACAGTATCCGTCCCGCCAAGCTTTTATAAAGATGATCAACGACCCCGAATACCTTAAATCACACGAGGACCGCCTTAAGGCCTGCGAACGGGCCGTGCTTTATGCGACCGATCCCGTGAAGTTCATAGATCCGAAGGGTTGATAAGAAAACAGCCTGCATATTTATAGCCGCTGAGGCTATCCCCAATGCCGCACACTGATTAAGGAGGCCTTTTGATTTCAAATGGTTTTAAATTCAGTTGCATTTGATTCCATCCCGGCGTACCTGGTTGCCAGGATACCGGAAATATCCGTCTTCCTCTCTACAATACTGATGTTTTTTGCCGGCGACTATATCATGGAATTATTCCTGAAAAAAAGCCTGAAGAAAATGAATTTCGTCAGCAGGACAATCATTTTCTTACTGTATGCGTTGCTTGTCCTACCCGTACTGTGTACAGTATGTGCGGTTTTCCTGCAGAATGCGGTACTCTACCCTTACCAGAGCGGGATAGTGCTGGTATTGCTGGCCTCCTTTCTGCTGGTCGGCATGCTGTTGAGCCTGAGATACAACATGAGGGTTAAATTGAAGCTGTAAGCCATATCGCTTCATACAGTCAGCGTTTTAAGCCCGGCTGCAGGATTATATTACCGCACTTCATCTAAAATTAACCGGGCGGACAAAGCGGTTAATCTTCTGTAATATTCCCGATGATAATTGAATTGACATTAACCTGTATAAGCAATATAGTAGGTTAGTCAGCAGTATGATTATGAGAGGTGCGTGATGGGAAGAATGTACGTTCTGTGTGCGCTGTGTCTGATCACATTACTCGGTGCCTGTATCAATATTTCATCGATTCCGGAGGTAAAACTCAGTACTTCTGCAATCCCGCTCATTGAATTCAGCATCAGCCCGCCAGAAATTGGGGCAGGCAGTCCAACTACGCTTCAGTGGAATGTAACCGGGGCAAACAGTGTCACCATAGACGGGGGCATAGGTGATGTAGGCAACAGCGGTATAAAGACAGTAAAACCAAAGGCGGATGCCACTTACACACTGACTGCCGTTAACTCAGCGGGCAAAAGCACAAAGTCCGTCACCGTGACGGTGAAACCTGTGCCCATGAGCCTGAGTACTTCAAAACTGCCCGTTAAAATACCCTCGATAACTGCAAGACCGCAAGGACCGCTGGTAACGCGTATACCTTCAAAGGCTACTTACAAGACCTACGCGGAAACCTTGTTCGATTTAGTCAAACAGGCGCCGACCGCCGCCTGGACGGTAAATTTCAAAAGCGGGGAGCCCGGCCTGGGGCAGGACATCCCGTTTCCGTGTTCAGGGAACCCTGTATTCAAATACTGGGATAATATTTACCTTGAAGGCGGCAACACTTATAAGGAATCTGTATACGTGGAACTTGAATCTCTGCCCAAAACAAAAGGCAATGTTAATGATGGATATTTCTCTACCCTTCTAACCGGCGACTATCAGGTGAATATCCCCCCGAACAGCTGGTTTACCGCCAAGATCGGTTTACCATCGATGATTCATCCGCCGGATAATAAACCATTCATACGATTCTGGGTGAACTACACCCCGCTAGCAGCGGCACCCGAGAATTATTCGTATCCCTTATTCGAGGCACTGGATGTCTCTTACGACAATTACGTTGATCAGGTAGATATCGACCTCTCACATGTATACGGGGAAAACCTGTGTGGAACGAGCGGATACTTAACGCTCATTTTAACGACTGAACCCGACCCGTCGATTTCACTCCCTGTAGTAATAACAGAGGCTAAGATAGCACGTTAGCTAAATTCACCCGCCCATTGGTTTGCCTGTTATAGCATAGTAAATCGAAGTTACGATCAGTGGTATCAGGGGCAGCAATAAAACTCCGGCCAGTATCGCCAGAACAACTGCCTTCCACCCGTGCAATTTTTTCCTGCGGATTATTCCAATCAGCAGTATTGCCAATCCTGTAGTAAAGATGATCAACCCGATCAGGTCTGTATCTATTCCCCACTGCCCGTAAAAAAGCGGAGTAAGCAGGAAAAGCAATATGCCCAGTCCCATTATGAAGAACGAAGCTGTTATTAATTTCCCGAATCTCTCTATTAATCTCTTCAAACTTAACTACCTTCTTTTTTTAATCTAATTATACCTTTATTCTGTTCCACTTCGCATGGGACTGTGTATAAAAACCGGGAGAAATATCACAATTCAAAGGTCAAAAGCACGGTATAATATGGGCCAACATGGACGCGGATAAAGCTCTCCACTGTAAAAGCAGGCAGGAGTGGCGCAAATGGCTGGAGGAGAACAGCTCCAGCGCGCAGGAGATATGGCTGCTGCATTACAAAAAGCATACTGGCAAAGCATCCGTCAGTCACGATGACGCCGTCGAGGAAGCTCTATGTTTCGGATGGATCGACGGCAAGTTGAAAAGCATAGATGGGGATAAATTTATCCTGAGATATTCGCCCCGCAAATCCAACAGCGTATGGTCGAAGATAAACAAAGATAAAGCTGAACAAATGATAGCCAGGGGCAGGATGACTGAAGCGGGGTTGGCCAGGATTGAAGAGGCCAGGAAGAACGGCAACTGGGATAAAGCTTATACCAACAGGATAAAAGACGAAATGCCTGCCGACCTGGAAAAGGCGTTGAGGGAAGATTCAACAGCCTGGAATAATTTTATGAATTTCGCCAACAGCTATAGAAATATGTATGTCGGCTGGGTAAGCAGCTCAAAAACGGACGAAACACGTAAAAGGCGCATAGCAGAAGTCGTGAAGCGGTCAGCTTTAAACAGGAAACCCGGCATACAATAAAATTAGTGGCAGCGACCGGGATTGAACCGGTGGCTGCACTGAAATGCTTGATAACCGTAGTATAATGGTTATATGAAAAACATAATTCCGCGAACGTTTCTGATCCTCAGCGTTTTGTTGATCACAGCAAGTACTGCAGCGACGGGATGTGCTCCCGCGGGTAAACCGGTTCAGCAAACCATTGAGCCCCAGGAAGCCCAGCAAATCGCCTCTAACGCCACGGTATACGGCTTCCCGCTCGTCATAATGGACCTGACCCGGCAGGTCTTTACGGCAGTCCCGGCGCCTAATGCGTATGGGTCACCGGCCAACCAATTCGGCAACAAGAAGGTATTTCCTGATGCGACTTTTGTTAATGTTGTAAACCCCAATGCCGACACGCTTTATTCATCAGCCTGGGTTGATACCGGGAAAGAACCTGTTATCCTTTCTCTGCCGGACACTCAGGGCCGCTACTACCTGATGCCCATGCTTAACTTATGGACGGACTCTTTTGCCTCACCCGGCTCACGCACTACCGGTACCGGGGCTGGTAATTTTGCCATCACTGGCCCGAACTGGAGCGGCAAATTACCTGATGGCATTGCAGAGATGAAGTCTTCGACCAGATGGGTCTGGATAGTAGGCCGGATCGCCTGTACCGGTCCCTCCGACTACCAGAACGTCTCGAAACTTCAGGACCAGCTTAAGCTGACGCCTCTCTCTGCATGGGGCACCAATTATGTTCCGCCGGCTAATGTTCCGGTCGATCCTAATGTCAATCCCAAGGTTTCGCCCCTGAACCAGTTGCTGGCCCTGGATGCAGCCAACTATTTCAATTCTGTTTGCCAATTGATGGTTGAAAACCCTCCGTATCAAGCAGATGCGCCACTACTGGATAGGATGGCAAAGATAGGCATCAAGCCTGGAGTTGACTATAAGTCCTATTTTGCGGGGCTGGACAGTGGAGTTAAGTCGGCAATCCAAGCTGGCTATCAGTCCGCTCTGACCGGAATTCCTGCCGGGGGAATGGGTACTATCAAGAACGGTTGGCAACTCTCCTACGATACCGGCAATTACAAAACTAACTACATACTGAGAGCAGCTATAGCTTACCGGGGACTGGGAGCTAATCTAACTGATGACGCTTTCTATGCCTCGGCAGCAACCAGTGGCGATGGAGCCAGGTTTTCAAGCACCGACAAGTATGTAATTCATTTCGATAAGGATGGTATACCGCCGGTAAACGGCTTCTGGTCGCTTTCTATGTATAATGAAAAAATCCTGTTTGCAGACAATCCGATTAATAGATACTGCCTGGGCTCATTAAGCGACCCGCCACTGTTGAAGAATCCCGACGGCTCGATCGACATCTACATCCAGCGCGATTCTCCCGACTCCGCGAAAACGCCCAACTGGCTGCCGACCCCGGCCAGTGGTGGTTTTTCATTGACGCTGCGCCTGTACTGGCCACAGACACCCGTGATAGACAAATCGTGGATACCTCCGGCAGTACAATTGCTTAAATAGATTCAAGTGTAGGGGATTTAAGAGGACTGGTGGCAGCGACCGGGATTGAACCGGTGACGGGGGGCTTATGAGTCCCAGTCTGCGATTTTACTATCGTTGCAGAATTCATTTTACTACTCCTTCCAACGATACTGCGACGATATAAGGCCAAAGGTTTATGGTCAAGCTAGTATATAATAGATATGCTATGAACTCAGAATCATTGCAGTATTTTAAGCAATTAGGTTGGGATACTTTTTTTCAGGAACAGTTTGAAAAGCTGAAATTGCCTGGCTCAGTGCCTGCCAGAGTCATTTCAGAGTCCAAAGGCTCTTATCAATTATTTAGCCAGTATGGCGAATTAACTGCCAAAATATCAGGCAAAATGAGATATCATGCCGGAGCAGAAAACCAGTACCCGGCTGTCGGAGATTGGGTGATTATCAAACCGCTTGTTGATGAGCGGAAGGGTATAATCCATGCCATACTGCCGAGAAAAAGCAAGTTCTCCAGGAAAGTTGCGGGAGAACGTACCGAAGAACAGGTTGTCTCGGCTAATGTGGATACCGTCTTCATCGTTAGCGGCCTTGATGGTGGAAGAAATTTCAACCTTCGCAGGATTGAACGTTACCTGACACTTGCATGGAACAGTGGAGCTACTCCTGCTATTGTTCTTAATAAAGTAGACTTGTGCCCGGATGTTGATGTTTATATTCGTAATGTTGAGAATATTGCCACAGGTATCTCTATACACCCTGTAAGCGCCAGGGAACGGCTTGGATTGGATGCGCTGGGAAATTACCTGACCAAAGGAAAAACAGTGGCATTTCTTGGCTCTTCAGGAGTAGGCAAATCCGCTCTCATTAATGCATTGCTTGGTACTGAGAAGCAGAGTACTGGAGAAGTTCGAGAAGATGACCATATGGGTAGGCACACTACAACCAAACGTGAGCTTATTCTTCTTCCTGGCGGTGGAATGGTGATTGATACACCCGGCATGAGGGAAATCCAAATGTGGGCTGGTGAAGAAGATCTCCAGGGTACCTTTTTCGATATTGAGACGCTGGCCAAAGGATGCCGGTTCAGCGACTGTAGCCACAATGTCGAATCCGGCTGCGCAGTTAGAGCAGCTGTAGACAATGACGAATTAGACCCCGCAAGACTGGAGAGTTATCACAAACTACAAAAAGAGCTAACTTACCTGGTTTCAAGGGAAGAGCACAGCACGCGTCTCTATGAAAAGGCGAAGTATAAGAAGATAGCTCAATGGGTAAAAGAAATACAAAATAGGCCTTAATTTAATAATAACCGATTGCTATATTCCTCAGTATTGCCTTCATATTCTGTTAATCTAATCGCAATATATAAACCAGTTTGTGCTGAGTAGTCACAACAGGCTCAGCATATTTCTACAATTGTATATTTGATTATGCCACCCGGCGTGGGAATCTTAACCTTATCTTTCACCGAATGCCCCAGAAGGGCCCTGCCCACCGGTGAGTCATTCGATATTTTACCGTCAGCAGGATTAGATTCAACACGACCCACTATTGTGAATTGCTCAACTTTGTTGTCTTTATCAAGAAGTGAAACTTTGCTGCCAAAGCCCACTTTGCGAGAGTTAGTTGCCCCTTCTATGACCTTGGCCTGCTTGATAATACCTTCGATGGTAAGGATCCTTCCCTCGACTTGACCTTGCTCATCTTTGGCGTAGTCATACTCGGCATTTTCATTGGTACTACCATTCTCCCTTGCCAGATGTAAGTTCTCGATCACTTCGAATCTGCGCACGTCACGCAGGTGTTCAAGCTCCGCTTCAAGCTTTAAAATTCCCTCTTTAGTCATTAAGAATTGTTGTACTACCATATTATTCCCCTCCTAAACTTGAAATAAAGTATCGCCGGGTGTGTTAAAGGTAACAAATATTACGACCTTTCTAAGCTCTGGATTTGAAGAACTCATTGTTTTATTGACTTATAAAACGAAAAGGACGAAAAATAGTTTATTGGCTTCTAAGCTGGATTCTCAGTCCATCCGGAATCTGCAATGAAGTTAATATGGATAACCCAGCCATAATATGGGGCAATCATAATGACTCACGCGGAATTTGACATATTTACTAGTGATTCCTGATTACTACAAAACCGATGCCTCCGATTGATCTCATTCCGTGGAGAATATATTTGCAGAATTATTGTCTATCCATTGACATTTCTTATTTAAATGAACTATGCTACCCTCAGATATAAAAAGGAGGTTTCGCAATGATAGGATACTGCATGAAATGCCGCAAGAAGAGAGAAATGAGCAACACCAAAGCTGTCAAAATGAAGAACGGTAAACCGGCGACTAAAGGCGTTTGTTCGAAATGCGGGACAAAAATGTACCGCATAGGTAAAGCCTAGAAATACAGATTTATAAAATTGTGCTCTAAACCAGGCAGCACTGAACAACACTTTTACATTTGAATAGATTCGGGCATCCGGATATTTTGATGCCCGAATTCTCGTATTGTGATGATCAATTAAACCTATTGTATTGCCAGATAGCAAGTTATGGTTTACCCATATAATCAATTGGTGAATATCTCTTATACGCTTCCACCGCATCATAGCAGCCCACAGTCTGATAATATCTATTTGTCATCATAAGCGTTGTATGTCCCAATAACCTCTGCAATATTAAGCTACCTCCACCATTCTTCAACTATAAAGTAGTAAATGTATGCCTCCGCAAGTGAGGATGAACCGCTATTCCTGTCCTCTTAGCCAGCCTAATGAATAGTGTCCCTACAGTTGAATCCTTTAATGCGGTACCATCCCTGGTTATCCATAGCTTATCTGTATGTCCATTGACCATATTCCTGGCTACCATATACTTCAATAGTACCTTTGTTACATTTTAGTGATACAACTTACCTTCCACTTGCAGGTTAACAGGAAGCTTTCAATAGCCAGTTTGATTGTAATCCCGTTCACATTGGACATTGGATTTCTCCTTATTCTGTTCTGAGTTGCGCAAGAGGATAGTCTCAAGAAAGAACAAGGTCAATAGGAATGTGGTACAGGTTCTGTTGCATAAACTCTTCACTGCGTTGTCTTTATTGTACGGCTACTATAGAATTAATGAAATAGAAAAGTGTTTGGATGGGAGGGCAAGATGAAAGCATGCGTTACAGGAGCTACCGGCTTTGTGGGTTCGGCACTGGTTCGGGAACTGCTAAAGGATGGGAAGGAAGTAAAGGTTCTGATAAGAAAGAGCAGCGATACCAGGAGTATTGACGGCCTGGACGTCGAAAAAGCCTATGGCGATATTCGTGACAAGGATTCTGTGAAAGCAGCCTTGCAGGGATGCGACACACTCTATCAGACTGCTGCGCTCTACGAATTATGGGGACCCTCCAGAAAAGACTTCTATGACGTGAATGTGGAGGGAACAAAAATTGCTCTGGAAGCAGCTCTGGAACACGGTCTGGAAAAGGTTGTTTACACAAGTAGTGTCGTAACACTGGGTGGTCACGGTAAAGATCATCCCGCAAAAGAAAATGCAGATTTCAATGTTCAGAAAATAGCACCACTTTACTATACTACCAAGTATTTGGGCGAGATTGAGGCATTGAAAATGGCACAAAAGGGGCTTCCCGTCGTCATTGTT
>JAQUQM010000024.1 GCA_028716085.1 Dehalococcoidia bacterium
ACCCCGTTGAGCAGCGCCTGGTGTGTGGCCTTCTGGATGGTGACCCCGTCGGCCAGCGGGTCTGAGAAGGGGATGCCCAGCTCGATGATGTCGCAGCCCTCGTTGGCAAGAAGCTCCGATACTTCCAATGTAGATTTAATATCAGGATATCCTATAGTGATATAAGCGATCAGCGCCCTGCGTTTGCCCTGTTTGAAGACTGAAGATATGCGGCTCATAGCTTTACCCTCAATGCGTCGGCCACCGTGCCCACATCCTTGTCGCCCCTCCCCGAAAGGTTAATCACGATGACCTTTTCTTTATTCAGCTTGCCCGCAAGCTTCATGGCGTAGGCCACGGCGTGCGCCGATTCCAGCGCGGGCATGATACCCTCCAGCCTGCAGAGAAGCTGGAAGGCCTCCAGGCTTTCCTTATCGTCGGCGCTGACGTACTCCACCCTTCCCGTATCCTTTAAATAGCCGTGCTCCGGCCCCACGCCCGGATAGTCCAGACCCGCCGATATGCTGTGGGTCTCCATCACCTGCCCGTCACCGTCTTGCAGCAGGTAGAGTTTGGCGCCGTGTAAAACGCCTGTGCGGCCCCTGGCCAGCGAAGCGGCGTGCTTGCCTGTTGCCAGCCCCAGCCCGCCGGCCTCCACGCCTATCAGCCTGACCTCCTTATCTTCGAGGAAGGGATGGAAGATGCCGATGGCATTGCTGCCTCCGCCCACGCAGGCCACCACGTAATCCGGCAGCCGCGAGCATTTTTCCATGGCCTGCTCGCGCGTTTCCCTGCCGATGACCGACTGGAAGTCGCGCACCATGGCCGGGTAGGGGTGCGGCCCCACCACGGAGCCCAGCAGGTAATAGCTGTCGCCCACGTTGCTCACCCAGTCCCTGATGGCCTCGTTGATGGCGTCCTTGAGCGTCCTGCTGCCCGTTGAGACGGGACGCACCTCGGTGCCCATCAGCTTCATGCGGAACACGTTCAGTGATTGCCGCCTGATATCCTCCTCGCCCATGTAGACCACGCACTGCATGCCCAGCATGGCGCACACGGCAGCTGTGGCCACGCCGTGCTGTCCCGCGCCCGTTTCCGCGATGATCCTGCGCTTGCCCATTCTCTGCGCCAGCAGCCCCTGTCCCAGTGCGTTATTGATCTTGTGCGCGCCAGTATGCGCCAGGTCCTCGCGCTTGAGGTAAATTTGCGCGCCGCCGCAGTGCCGCGTCAGCATCTCTGCATAATAGAGCGCCGTGGGCCTGCCGGAGTAGTCGCGTGAGAGCGCCTCGAAGCGTGCCTGGAACTCCCTGTCCTCCTTAGCCCGGTTGTAGGCCTGTACAAGCTCGTCCAGCGCCGGTATCAGCGTCTCGGGCACGAACCTGCCGCCGTAATCGCCGAAGTAGCCTTTCTTATCAGGTAACATCGATCTCACCTTTCCTGTAATATTTTGGGGGTAAACTTTGCCAGACCCCGCCCGGGGCTTCCGCCGCCCTGACGGCCTCGACAAACCTGCGTATCTTGTTCATATCCTTGCGCCCGTCTGTCTCCACGCCGGAGGAGACGTCCACGCCCAGCGGTTTTACATCTTGTATGAGCTCAGCGACGTTGTCAGAGGAGAGCCCGCCGGCGATCAGCACGGGCACCGTGGCGCATACCTGCCGCGCCACTTCACGGTTGAAGCCCTGCCCGCTGCCGCCGTAGAGGCCTCCTGCCATGGTGTCCAGCATGCAGAGGTACGGCTGTTTGAAATTCATGCTTCGCCCTATGTTGATACGTTCCACGATTTCCGCCGCGCCCGTGGAAGCTAAAACGTGGATCACCTTTATAAACGGCCTCTCCAGGTCGCGGCAGTATTCCCAGCCCTCATCGCCGCTGAGCTGCACCATGTCCAGCCCGCACGTCTGCGCCGTCTCATTGACGGTCTGTGCGTTTTCATTGACGAAGACGCCTACGATGGCGGGCCTGCGCGGCAGTTTGCCCAGCGCCGCGATTATCTCCGCGGCCTGTTTGAATGAAATCCTGCGGCGGCTCTCCGTGAAGAAGACCAGCCCGGCCATATCGACGCCCATCTGAGCCACGCTCAGCGCGTCCTCTAAGCCGGTCAGGCCGCAGATCTTGATCAGAGTCATGACAGCTCCTTGAGTTTGCGCTTGATATCCGGCGCGGACATCAGCGCCTCGCCGATGAGTACGGCAGAGACGCCGAGCTTCTGCATCGCCCGGATGTCTTCACGTGTCCCTATGCCGCTCTCGCTGACCACTATTTTGTCCGCGGGTATCAGCGGCCTGAGCCGTGTGGTGACGTTGATATCCGTCTTGAAGGTGCGCAGGTCGCGGTTATTAATGCCTATGATTTTAGCACCGCCTTGCAGCGCTATCTCGAGCTCCGCCTCATCGTGCACTTCCACCAGGCACTCCATGCCCAGCCTGCGGCTGAGCGAGAGCAGCTCGTGCAGGCGCTGGGACGTTAGTATGGCCGTGATCAGCAGCAGGGCGTCGGCGCCGTAAGCGCGCGCCTCATAGACCTGGTAGGGGTCGAAGATGAAGTCCTTGCGCAGCAGCGGAGGCCTTTTGGCTCCCAGAGCCTTATGGATAGACAGAAGATAGTCAAGGCTGCCCTGGAAATAGCGGGACTCGGTCAGCACCGAGATGGCGGCTGCCCTGCCTGCGGCATAGGCGCGTGCGATCTTCACGGGATCGAAATCGGGGCGGATCACGCCGCGCGAGGGCGAAGCCTTCTTCACCTCGGCAATGATCCCCATCCCCTTGCCCCGCAGTGCCGCGGCCAGGTTGCGCGGAGGCGCCGTTTTAGCAGCGCGCTGCCTTATCTCCGGCAGCGGTGTTTTCTCCTTGACCGCCGCCAGCTCCACCTGCTTGTGTGAGACTATCTCGTCCAGTATCATCCGGTTTATCCCTGAGCTTCCCTATTGCAGGCTGCTGCTGTAGCTGGCAAGCTGTTCCAGCCTGGCCCTGGCGCGGCCGCTGTCGATAATCTCGCCGGCCAGCTTCACGGCCTGTTTCAGCGAGTCCGCCCTGCCGCCCACGTAAAGGCCTGCCGCCGCGTTGAGCAGCGCCACATCACGCCGCGGCGACTTCTCGCCCGAGAGCACGGAACGCAGTATGGCCGCGTTCTCGGCGGGAGTTCCTCCCAGCATGTCC
Source organism: Dehalococcoidia bacterium (assembly GCA_028716085.1). Taxonomy (GTDB): domain Bacteria; phylum Chloroflexota; class Dehalococcoidia; order GIF9; family UBA5629; genus JAQUQM01. The sequence goes on from JAQUQM010000024.1 coordinate 3,138, forward strand.
TTATCGGTGGCGCTCTTTATACCGAAGTCCTCCGGCTGTATATAGTGGCGCGATTTCACCACCTCGCTGTCGCGTACTTCCCAGATGGCTGATTTGCCGGAGACGGAAAGCTCATCGAAGCCGTTGAGCCCGTGCACCACCATGGCGTGCCTGACCTCCAGGTGGCACAGTGCAAGTGAGATCTTATCACCGAGCTCCTCCGAGGGCACTCCGATGACGATATACTGCGCCCCGGCCGGGTTGGTCAGCGGTCCGAGGATATTGAACACTGTGCGGATGCCGATCTCCTTCCTGGGAGCCGCCGCGTGCTTCATAGCGGGATGGAAGGCCTGTGCGAACATGAAGCCGATGCCTACCTCCTCGATGCACTGTTTCACCTGGTCGGCGCTGAGCTCGATTTTAACTCCCAGCGCCTCCAGCACGTCGGCGCTGCCGCAGCGGCTGCTCATGGCGCGGTTGCCGTGCTTGGCCACCTTGAGGCCCGACCCGGCCACGATGAAGGCCGCCGTGGTGGATATATTAAATGTATTGGAGCCGTCGCCGCCGGTGCCCACCACGTCCACTACGGGCCCGGATACGGTCACCCTGCGGGACTTGGCGCGCATCACGCTGGCCAGCCCCGCCACCTCCTCTGCAGTCTCTCCCTTCAGCCTCAGCGCTACCAGGAAGGCGCCGAGCTGCGCCTGGGTGGCGTTGCCCTCCATGATCTCCTCCATCACGGTGGAGGCTTCCTCCAGGGTGAGCGAGTTTCCCGATACCAGGTTAACGATAGCTTCCTTGATCATTTTAATTCCTCCTCATGTTCAGAAAGTTTTTCAATATGTCCTTGCCGCCCTGCGTCATGAACGACTCGGGGTGGAACTGTATGCCCTCCACGGGGTAATCGCGATGGCGCAGCCCCATCACCGTGCCGTCGTCCGTCCAGGCGGTCACCTCCAGGCAATCGGGCAGCGTATCGCGGTTAACGATCAGCGAGTGGTAGCGGATGGCGTAGAAGGGGTTGGGCAGGCCGTTGAAAAGGCCGTTGCCGTTGTGGTGTATCAGCGATGATTTCCCGTGCATGATCTGCTTTGCCTGCACCACGATGCCGCCGTAGCTGTAGCCGATGCACTGGTGCCCCAGGCAGACGCCCAGTATGGGCAGGCCGGCGCCGAGCTCCTTGATCACGTCGTTGGAGATGCCGGCGTTGAGCGGCGTGGACGGCCCGGGCGAGATGACGATACGCTCCGGCTTCATGCGGGCGATGTTTTTCACCGTGGACTTGTCGTTGCGCACCACGGTCACGTTCTGCCCCAGCTCGCAGAGGTACTGGTACAAATTGTACGTAAAGCTGTCGTAGTTATCGATTAATATAAGCATGGTCCCTCCCCGCGGCGATGCCCTCGGCCTGGTCCAGCGCCTTGAGCAGCGCGCGCGCTTTATTTAGGGTTTCTTCGAATTCGCGTTCCGGAACGCTGTCGTAGACCACCCCGCAGCCCGCCTGCACGTAGGTAGTATTGCCCTTCATGACCATGGTCCTGATGGCGATGGCCACGTCCATGTTGCCGTTGTAGGAGAAGTAGCCCGCTGCTCCCGCGTAGGGGCCGCGCTTGTCCGGCTCCAGCTCGGCGATGATCTGCATGGCGCGGATCTTGGGGGCGCCCGCCACCGTGCCGGCCGGGAAGCAGGCGCGCAGCGCATCGAAGGCGGTGCAGTCGGAGCTTAGAGTGCCCTGCACGTGTGTCACCATGTGCATAACGTGGGAATAGCGCTCGATGTTCATCAGCTCGCTGACCTGTACCGTGCCCGGCTCGCTGATGCGGCCGATATCGTTGCGCCCCAGGTCCACCAGCATGATGTGCTCGGCGCGCTCCTTCTCATCGCGCAGCAGCTCCTGCTCCATGTCGGCGTCCTCCATTTCGTTTGCGCCGCGCGGCCTTGTGCCTGCCAGGGGGCGGGTCATCACGGTGTCGCCCTCCACCCTGACCAGCGTCTCCGGGGAGGCGCCGATGATATGGAAATCGCCCAGGCGCAGGAAGAACATGTAGGGTGAGGGGTTGATGCTGCGCAGGGCGCGGTAGATATCGAAGGGGGCTGCCGTGGTCTGGCGGGAGAGCCGCTGTGAGAGCACCACCTGGATGGCCTCGCCCGCGGTTATATACTGCTTGATCTTGCTGACGCCTTCCTGGAAGGCTTCTTTAGTGAAATTGGAGGTGATGGCGTTGTCGGTTTTGCTTTGTTTTTGTTTGGTTGAATTTTCCGGTTGGGGTATTGGCTGAGTTAGCCTGTTTGCGAGCTCATCGATCCTGTCCGTGGCCTTTTTGTAGGCTGCCTCGATATCGCCATTGAGGTGTACGTGGCTGAGGATGATGATCTTGTGCGTGACGTGGTCGAAGACCAGCATGGTATCGGCCAGCATGAAGAGCGCCAGGGGCAGTCCGAGGGGGTCGGCTTGGGGTGAGGGCAGCTCCTCGAACCTGGAGGCGGCTTCGTAGGCCAGGTAGCCGATGGCGCCGCCGCAGAGGATGGGCAGTCCGGGCACCGGCACGGGCTTGAACTCGCTGAGCTCGTCCTGGATACGGATAAGGGGGTCGGAAGTATCGTCCTTATCGATGGTGATGATTTTGCGCGGCTCGGTGCCGATGAAGCTGTAGCGCGCCAGACGTTGGCCGCCCTCCACGCTTTCCAGCAGGAAGGAGTGGTCGCCGCGGCTCACCTTGAGGAAGGCAGAGACCGGCGTTTCCAGGTCGGCCACCACCTCGCGGTAGATGGGTATGATATTGCCGAAGCCTGCCAGCCTTTTGACCTCTTCTAATGGTGGATAGTACATGTTAAACCTCCTTTGCGCCGGTGGCGGCCTTATTCTTTATATTGTTATGTCGGTTCATTTTGTTTTCTCCTGCTGAAATTGGGGTAAATAAAAAACCCTCCTGGTTATCCAGGAGGGTTGTGTGTGGCGATGGTAATTAGCTGTCAGCTTATGGTTTCAGGCAATGTCCTCCCGGACACGCGTAAAGCATGCCGCGCCACCACCAGTTGTTGGTGTGGTTGGGAGCTATGTTCGAATATGCTGTAACCATATGCATTAAGATAATAACATCTTTGCAAAGACGGTGTCAATTTTAAGCGTTGAACAAGAAGAATATATGTTGGAATATTGAGAATAATTGAATATAATACATATAGGTTAATCAGGTTAGTAGCAATGTTGAAAGACAGAAATGTTGGTCAGGTAGTAAAAACAATAGATAAAAAGCTTTTTTATCTAATATGTGTAATGTTTCTGATTTCCTGTGTACTTCTTTCGTGCAGTTGTGTAGAAGGGGGATCGGCACAACAAACTGAAAAGCTGCAGGCCGAGCCGAGTGAATTATTAAACGATGAAAATAATAAGGAAATATATGAAAAGGGTTCGATGATTTCTTCTGATAATACAGTGATGGATACACATGTAATTGCATCTGGCGAATTCCCTTTACATATATATTCTTCATTTACTAATGGCGTGCCTCGATTAAACCAGGCAGACGAGTTAAAATTTGTTGTCTGTTTTCTTGCGTGTAATGTAAAAAATGCAAGTGTTACATTTGTAATTCCTGTTGGAATACAGCTGGTGAGTGGAAATCTTAGGTGGTCTGGCGATTTTGGTAAAAAGGAAAACAAGGAATTCAAGATTGTAGTCAGGCCCGTTAGAGCAGGTGATTACACAATAGGAGTAGAGTTATCTTATCCGGACCAGCCTGACTGTGGCTATGGCGCCGTTAGTACTACCTACAGTATGAATATACTGTTAACTGAAAATTCCTCCAAATGCGAATTTACATATGGCCCTCCCTCTTGGCGCGAACCGCCAAAAACGAAAGGTTTACTGACACCTGTTAATCCCAATGGAGCAAGGGGATATAAACTGACGCCTGAAGAACAGGCGATCTTCGACAAAAACTACAAAGAAAGCTTGAAAAAAATAGGGACGGCAGCATTATTGCCGGACGGTACTATTAGGGGTGCACCAAACACTGGAGACAATCAAACTTCTAAAACTAATATAGCTGATAACGCCACTAATTAATCTGAATAACTTTAATGAAGGTTTGATTATAGATATAGCTGACAATATAGCGCTGGTCATTATTAAAATCGGTTAATCTGACATGGCTATACATTTTAAAAAGCTGCTCTTTTTACCTGTTCTCCTGGCATTATTTACAGGTTTTGGGTGCGTGGGCAGTGACATTATTACCCAATCTGGTGCTTTTCCAGCCGATAATTCAAGCGTTCAAACCGGGAGTGAGAATACGTCTGCAGTAGTTTCCAGTGCGCCGATGGCACCTTATTACGCGGATTATTCTTTTATTAATGGAGCACCGAGATTGAATGAAGCAGCTGAGTTGCGATTCCTTATTAAACCCGATTGTAAGATGAACAATGTGAGCATAAGAATTAACCTTCCCGATGGATTTGAATTAATCAGCGGCGATCTGGAATGGTCAGGGGATATCATTGGGGTAATGGAATTAGCCCCGGTAGTAAGAGCTGTCAAATATGGTGATTATGAAATTGAAACCTTATTTTCGTACCCTGATCAGCGTGAGATGGGTATATCAGGAAGAGCCAATAAGGTATATATTTATGCACTTGTCGATAAGGATTCGTCCAAGTGGGGCAGGGAACCATCATGGCGCCCTATGCCGAAATCAACACCGATTCTTTCAATACCAAGCAGCGGCGATATAAGGTTTAGTACACCAGAGGAAGAGAAAATATTTTTAGAGAATGTTAAGAAGACTGGACCGAAAACAGCGACCTCCGTAATTCTGCAGGACGGTAGCATAAGGTCCTCTGACGGCAGTATTTTATACCCGGATGGCACGCTGGTACTTCCGGATGGAACTGTTAAGCATATTAATATTCCAAAATAGTCTAGCGTCCCGGCATTAACTAATTTTACCGCATACCTTAGCCTAGCGGCGCTTTTTTTAACCTTCATGTTTTAGCGAGAATGATGTGTGGAGCGTTTTATCAGCAGGAAGGACACCGCTATTATTAGCCCCAGTAATGTTGCTATTACCGTCCAGACAAACCATGGGCCGTATTTATCCGTGATAGATGCCTTTGGATTCGGGTCAAACTTCTGGACATTATGTAATTGATTGTCCAGAACGTAGATATATCCCTTCGAATCAAAGGTGATGTCACTGGGACCCTTGAACTGGCCGTTACCTGTTCCTTCACTGCCCCATCTGGCGATGAATTCACCCGTGGTGTTGAATTTCTGAATACAGAAATTTCCAAGATCACATACATTCACATATCCTTTGGTATCAATTGCGATACCAAGAGGCAGAGAGAACTGACCTTTACCACTCCCCAGCGTACCCCATTTCGTTATAAAATCACCCGAACTGCTGAATTTTTGGATCCTACGGTTATATGTATCCGACACGTAGATATTATCAGATGAATCGATTGCTAAATCACATGGATAATTGAACTGACCATCGCCATTGCCCTCACTGCCCCATTTAGTGATGTATTTTCCTGAGCTATCGAATATTTGAATGCGATGATTGGCCGCATCAGCTATATAAATATTGTTCCATGAATCGAAGGCCATACCTTGCGCATCATAGAACTGGCTATCTAGGTTTCCACGGCTGCCCCAACTTATGATGAAGTTACCAGAGTTGCTAAACTTATGGACAGAAGAATCTATACCTGCTCCGGTAACATAGATTGTCCCAAAACGGTCAATCGAAATTTTGTTTAGAAATGAAGACCAGAATCGGCTGGTGCTGCCTTTGGAACTATCCCATTGGGTTATGAGCTGGCCTGAACCATTGAACTTCTTAATACAATTATTATTCCCATCGGTCACGTAAATGTTGTCCAAATAATCAACGGCGACGCCTCTGGGGTTGAACCACTTTACGCCCTCAGTGACCTCGCCTCCCCATTTCAGGACAAATGCAGGCGCTTCCTCCGCTGCAGGGGTTGCCGGCATACAGCCTGCAACCAGCACGAGGGTGAGTGATAATAAAACGGCTAGAGTTATTAGCGTTGAATTCATTTTACGATCTTCATTCTTTATCTGGTTAATTATTGTGAGTATGGTTTCATTTTCTCAATAATACGCTATATCATTATATGTTTCAATCAGTATGATATTCCTATGGGCTGTTTGACGGAAAACAGGGCGCGACTTTATAATGCAAATACGAAGATCATTAGAATAAGAATATGGCAGTTTTTCCGAAAATTTTATACGGAACTGGAATTGTCCTGTTTTTTATACTGATAATATGCCTGCCCATGATTTCAGATAATGCCCGGCTTGATAAGACTGAAAACGCGAATGATGATAAACTGGCAATTGATGACGAAGCGTATTACAACTCGCTGATCGATGCATACATTTCTGCCAATAAAACGGATTCAAGTATTGTCGTAGCAAGTGATAATATATCTTATAATGCATTTAACTCCCCGCTCTATTATGAAATCTATATCTCTTTTCCCAATGGGGCGCCGATGGTCAACCGGCAGTCGCCGCTGAAAATTATATTGTGGACCAAATACAGTTTACAGGATATCAATTTGGAAATCAGTCTCCCCGACGGGATTGAGCCGGTAAACGGTGATAAAAGATGGACTGGTGACGTCGCCGGTAACAGTACTCAAGAAATAGATATCATATTTAGCCCTATCAGGGCCGGTGACTATAAAATTACAGCCACACTTTCTTATCCGGCGCAGCCATCTATTCACATTCTGGCATCCCAGTATCGTGCGTATGTATATTTTATCACCACTGGGAGTAAATCGCTTTGGGGTGCAAGCCCGTTCTGGCAGCCCAAGCCTTCCAAGTATGCTGGAGTCACGGTCATAGGTCCCGGTGCGGATAGACCGTTAATGACCGAGGAAGAATTAAGAATTCTTGAGGAAAAAGTGCGAGAAAGCAACAGGGGTTATGTGCCACCTGCGCTCTGTGAAAATGGAACTGTGATCCGGTATCAATGAACTTGTTGCCCATATTAAACGGAAAAATGAAATATATTCTATCGAGCTTATCAGCAGGTATGATGATTTTCATTGCGGTTGTGTCAGGCTGTGCTGAGGTTAGGGATCCTGGCATTGAAGATAATACAAAGCAAGCAGTAACAGAGGAGTCGCATTATCAGCCGATGATGGATGCCTATATGGCTTCGCATGACAATAATACGAATAATGTATTTTTCACTGAAAATGACATACCAGACTTAATACAACATAGTTGTTACTACACTTCTCGTACCTTTATTTATTTTCCTGACGACGCGCCATGTGTTAACCAGGAAAAACCCCTTAAAGCAGCAGTATGGATGGCTGATAAACATAAGCATGTAGATATTAAAATTAATCTTCCTGAAGGTATTGATCTGACGCGAGGGGACACTACATGGTCAGGTGCTATGTCTCGAGGAGAAACTGTAGTAATGCAAATTATGGTAAGACCGGTGAAGCCTGGGGATTACAAAATAGGGGTTGAATATTACTTCCCTGCCGAGTGGGATAGCGGGATGGGAGCATCGACATACGAGCAATTTATGTATACATTGATAACGGAAACCGCTGCAGTATGGAGCCAGGCAAATCCGATATGGCATCCGAAGCCAAGAATCGAAAAGGTGGGGATCGATGGCTCGGTAACATATATGACTGAAGAAGAGGAACGAATATTAGAGGAAGGACTTAGAAAAGCGAATACTGGTCACGTCCCTGCTGGAATAACCGAAGATGGTACTGTCATCCCATCTAAGTAATAAAACTGGCATTAATCATTAACATCTTTGCGGTGGGCGACGTTTACAATCCACACGGTGAGCTCATCATCCTGAATCGAGTATACAATGCGGTATCGTCCCTGGCGGATGCGGTACTTTTCCTGATCGGTAAGCTTCTCACAGCCCTGCGGCCGTGGTTCGGAGGCCAGAAGCGCTATTTTCCGGAGGATTTTCTTAATATCATTCTTGATGACTGACCTGAAATCTTTTTCAACCGATTCTCTGAAATAGATTTTATATCCGGCCATCACGCTTCAGCCTTTTGACCATTTCTTCATAGCTGATCAGTGGCTCCCTGTCCCTTACCTCAAACGCGGTAATGTCCCCGGCATCCTCTGACAGCGCCTCCTTTATGGCATCGTTCACCAGCTCCGAAACCGATCGTGAAACCGCGATAGCCTTAAGGCGCAGCGCTTTATGCAGGTGGGGATCCAAGTAAATTGTGGTCCGTTTGCTCTGGACGGCCATAGCAACACCTCCTGAAGTAAACATTGTAACATCATAGCGTCAAAACGTCTAAGCGCTGCAGAAACAGTCCTTTTGTGTATTTACTGCCAACATGAGTATATTTAAATAACAATTGATGGTTGGCATGTTATTGCGTATAATGCATATAGGTAGATCGGTTTGGTAAAAGCGAGGAACCGTTATAGAGGATTTCGTGAAGGGGAGTATAAGTAGTATTACCAGAAGTGGTGGCGCGCGGTCTATGATCCTGGGAAAAACAATATTTGCTGTAGTTGTGTGTGCTGTGTCTCTGGCAAGTCTGCATTGTTCAGCATCCAATCCCCAAACTGCTGCTGATATTACCGGGAATGGTGCTAATGCGCCTCATTTAGGTCCGATCTTTGTGGATAGGATATCTCTACCTCATCCTCCAGTGGTCAATGAAGTTATACCGGTTACATATACAATATCCTCGCTGGAAGATGTACCGGATACAACAGTATATGTAGCATGGAGCCACGATTCAGACGCTGTCGGAGTTGCCAAAGAGACTATAACAAGCCAAGTAAACCTGATTGCCAATCAACCTGTGACCTTTACTACGGAGATAGCGATCAAAGAGACCGGTCTTATCATGGTTTGGGTGTATGCTAAACATAAAGCCAGCGGAACAGATATATGGGGTGATCAAAAGACGATACTTCTGACAGTCGGAACAGACACAAGTTCATTTGGTTGGCCAAATTCGCAAATCGTTGGGAGTATAGATTCAAAAACAGGGAAACCTAAGCAACCAGTTGATAATTTTCCTCCTGACAGCAGCCTCCCGCCTCCCCCGGTATTAAATCCGCCCGGCAGGGGGCACTAACAGGCCATTTTAATATCTAGGAAGTATAAACGTACCAGCATATAAGATTGCACAAATGAGGACGAATAAATTATCAGGTTATTTCCTGGTACTTCTCTGTTTGGTTAGTGTGCTGCATTTGGCCGGATGTGCTGCCAATAACGCAGCCAACAATCCCCCTTATCCTTATAGAGTTGATCTATCGTTGCCTTATGCCCCTCTGATGAATCAAGAAGTTGAATTAACCTGCACCTTATATTCCGTAGGGTATTGTCCTAAAGTCGATGCCCGTTTGCTATTGTCTGACGGAATGGTTGCTTTGGATGGGGATCAAATTTATTCAGGCGAAATTGAAAGCGGACAGCGGTTGCCTATCACAAAGAAGATTGTATTTCATAAAACCGGCCACTATAAGATTCTTGTTTATACTGAATTTATGCAAACTGATAATTACACGAGCCATTTTATGGGTCGCTTTGCCCTAACTATTGGAGAATTTTCGAGCACATTAGGTACTCAATCATGGCCCTGGGTACCTAATCTTCCGCCCCCGCCAAGGATATACCCGGACGGGCAGGTTGAACAATAGAAAAAAGAGTATTTGCACACTTATCCGTAACCCCCATCAATACGGGGCTATTGCAAAATCGTGCGAAATATCGTACTATTTATGGCACGAAACAAAATACGAATTCGGGGATGGCGATTATGTCGACAAAAATCATAACCGTGACCGAGCTTAAAACCAGACTGGGCAGGTTGATAGACGAGCTGGAGGAGGAAGGGACCCCCATGTACGTGACCCAGCACGGCAAACCCAAGGCGGTATTCACCCCCTATGACAAATACGAGGCGCTGGTCCAGAAAATAGAGGACCTCCAGGATTTGCTTGCCATGAGGGAAGCCCTCTCGGCGCCGGAAAATGAATCAGTAACCCTGTATGAGTATGAGCGCGGGCGAAAAAGCTAAGTGGCAGGTCAGGCTGAGGAGCAGGCTGGTGCGCTGGGAGCTCGACGGGTTGAATGGCGAAGAATACAGGAAGGTCATACAAACGCTCAAATCACTGGCCGTAAACCCGCAGCCCAAAGGATGCGAGAAAATCTATGACGACATCTACCATATGAGAATAGGGGATATCATCGTCACATATTGCATCGATGCGCTGCGCAAGCAAATCGATGTCGGCGCCATCAGGCGGCTCTCTACAAAAACTTTTTAAGAAAAATATTTGATGGGCATACCGGTGGTTCAATTGACAATCATATGGGAAAGTGATACTATGCGCCAAACAGGCGCAAGACAGCACAAAATTCAAATAATACCTCTCTATCCAATGTATTGCAGGAGGAAAGGGCCATGAAGCGATCCAGTATTTTCAGATTACTTGTTGACGTCGTTTTTCTACTGTCATTGATAGTGACAATCCTGCCGTCGCCTGCGTCGGCGGCCCCAAGCTTTATCCCCGGCTGGACCTACCGCAAGCAGGTCACTATTGCAGGTTCGACGGCCGGCGCACTCCCCAACTACCAGTTGAAGCTCACCGTCAACAGGACCACCGGCACGGATTCCGGCACCAACCTGTACCTGGGCTCCAACTGCGCCGAGGATTATAAAGACCTGAGGTTCACCAAAAACGACGGCTCCACCCTTCTCGATTACTGGATCGAATCAGCCACCTCCAGCTCAGCCACAGTGTGGATAGAGTTCACTTCCATCCCGATAAGCCCGGGTACCGCTACCTTCTACTGCTATTACGGCAACGCATCCGCCACGGCCGTTTCAAATATACAGAACACCTTTGTTTTCGGCGATGACTTCGAGGACGGCGTACTGGATACCGCCCGCTGGGTCAGCAGCAGCACCGGCGGCACCGTGAGCGAAGCGGGTGGGATGCTCACCGTAAGGGCTCCCGCCGGCGACCAGCAGTATGTCTCCAGCCAGGTGGCTTATACCAATGCCTATGCCCTTCATGCCAAGGCCAGGCTTGATTCAATAATCACCTGCGCCGGCCCCAGGCTGATCGGCTTCACCACCAAGAGGGGCAGCTATAACGACAAGGAGCACACGGCAGCCTTCCGCTGGTACTGGGAGGACGTCACCTTCTTTGCCCTCTCCGGCAACGACACCGTTGCCAGCACGACCGATATGCTCGTTGCCGCGGATACCACCTTCCATGTCACCGAGTGCAGGCGTTTCGCCTCCGGCGGCATTAATTACGACCAGTTCATCATCGACGGCGGCGCCGCAAAATACGGCGGCAGGCCCATCAGTACCTCGCGGTTTATTGAAATCAATTCGGATGACCCCGGCAAGGCGGTCATTGTCAACTATATTTTCCTGCGCAACTATGTTTCACCGGAGCCTGCCTGGGGAGCCTGGGGACCCGAGGAGACGGGCGGCGGCACCATCACTGCTCCCGCGGTGACCAACGCATCGGGCGCCTCCAATATCGCCGCCACGGCGGCCAGGCTTAACGGCCAGATCACCGATGCCGGAGGTGAGAATCCCACCGCGATTATCTACTGGGGCGATTCGGACGGCGGCACCGATCCGGCCGCCTGGGCGCATAACGAGGACCTGGGATTAACGGCGACCGGCACATTTTATAAAGATGTTGCAGGCCTGACCGCTTCCACAGCATATTATTACAGGTGCTATGCATCCAACTCAGCCGGTTCGGCCTGGGCAAGCGCCTCGGCTTCCTTTACCACCGGCGGCGACAGCAGCGGCACGCTTGCAGGCTGGAGCTACCGCAAGCAGGTATCGGTAAGCGGCTCCTCCGCCGGTGCGCAGACCAATTACCAGAAGAAAGTCACCGTCTACAAAGGATCGGGCACCGATTCAGCCGGGACGGTTTATCTGAATAACCACTGCAGGGACGACTTTGCCGATATCCGGTTCACCAGGACGGACGGCGCAACCCTGCTCGACTACTGGGTGGAAAGCTATGTGAGCGGCGTATCTGCAGTTGTCTGGGTGGAGCTGGACTCCGTTGCGGCGGCGCCGGCGATAGCCACGTTCTACTGCTACTACGGCAATGCCAGCGCAGCTACCTCCTCCAATATACGGAACACCTTCGTCTTCGGCGACGACTTTGACGACGGCTCACTGGATACCGCGGGCAGATGGAGCAGCGGCGGGGCGGGCGGGACTATATCCGAATCCGGCGGCACGCTGACGGTGACCAACTCCGCGGACGACCAGAAATATGTGTCGAGCATCGGCACCTACGGCAGCGGCTATGCACTGCATACGCGCGCACGTCTGGACTCCATAGCGGCCTGTACCGCCAGCAGGATGGTAGGCTTCACCACGACAAAAGCGACCTACATGGAAAAATACATGTCCGCCGCCTTCAGGTGGTATTTTGAAGAGGGCAATTTCTTCGCCCTCTCCGCCGATGATACGGCATCCAGCCGCTTCGACCTGGCCGTAGCGGGGGATACTGCTTATCACACCGCTGAGTACCGCAGGTATGACGTGGGCGGCGTGAATTACGATAAATACATCATGGACGGCGGCGCAGAGGTAACCGGCACCAGGCCGGTGGCCACGCCGCGATATATTTACATCAGGACCGACGAGCCCTCCAAGGGCCTTTCCGTGGACTGGGTGTTCCTGCGAAATTTCGTATCTCCCGAACCCGCCTGGGGCAGCTGGGGCAGCGAGGAGGTTATGGGCGGCGGATTAACAAGATATGAGTATTATGACGCCTGGGATACGATCAGTGGTGACGGAGTGAGTGGAATTGTATGGAAGGGTCAAACTTTTACTCCTTCAGTTAACCATACTGTCAAGAAAATTCGGCTGAAGATGTGGCGGGCAGGAACGTTTGCCGATGGAACCATTACTCTTTCCATAAAGGCCACCGATGGATTGGGCGTTCCAACTGGCGTTGATCTGTGTGCCGCTACGCTTAATTCATCGAGCATTACTGAAGTTACTGCCGCAACTGCAGCATATTATGATTTTGATTTTTCACCCGGCGTTGCTCTTGTGGCAGGAACGAAATATGCGTATGTCTTGAGATTTTCTGGCTCAGAGGAGTTCAACTGGCCGGCTGTGTTAATGAAAAATACAGATTCCGGGTATGTGAGGGGGGATCATTGCTGGTCACCTGATTCTGGGGCATCTTGGATAAAAAATGAAGGTTCGGATCATTATTTTGAAGAATGGGGGATTCCTGGAAGTGTGGGTAATCCCGCGGTGACCAATGCCGCAGGAGCAACCAGTGTAACCACAGTGTCGGCGCGCCTCAACGGTGAGGTAAGCGTCACCGGAGGCGAGAATCCCGTGGCGCATATTTACTGGGGCACCACCGACGGCGGGACAACACCCATCAACTGGGCTCACCATGAAAACCTGGGCGCGAAGGGCGCCGGCGTTTTCTTCAAGGATATCTCCGGCCTGACGGACAATACAACCTATTATTACAGGTGCTACGCCGTCAACTCGGCGGGCAGCGCCTGGGCCGCTGCCGGCGCCAGCTTTACAACGGGTGTGGTAGTGACGGCTCCGCTGGTAACCAACTCCACGGGCGCCAGCGATATCACCTCTTCCTTCGCCCGGCTCAACGGTGAGATTACAAGCACAGGCGGCGCGGACCCGGTAGTGCATGTTTACTGGGGCACTGCCGATGGCGGCACGGTGTCGACCGCCTGGGCGCATGATGAGAACCTGGGCACATACGGTGCAGGGGACTTCTCCAAGGACCTATCCGGCCTGGCATCCAACATGACCTATTACTACCGCTGCTACGCGGTTAATTCCGGCGGCCCGGCCTGGGCCGACAGCACCGCCAGCTTCTTCGTCCCGGCGGTAGTGACCGTTCCCGTGGTCACCAACGGCTCCGGGGCTTCCGGGATAACCACAACCTCCGCCGTACTCAACGGCACGATCGTAAGCACCGGCGGGGTAAATCCCGACGTGCGCATCTACTGGGGCACGACCGACGGCGGCACCGACCCGGCCGCCTGGGGAACACCTAAATATTTGTATACCCTGCCTGCGGGACCCTTCGCGGGCACCGTTTATGGATTGACTGCCGGCACCACCTATTACTACAGGTGCTGGGCGACCAACTCGGCGGGCACAGGCTGGGCACCCGGCAGCGCTACCTTCACCACAACCTCCGGGGCCACGCTTCCCGTGGTGACCAATTCCACGGGCGCTTCCGGCGTCACGCAGACCTCGGCCCAGTTGAACGGCGAGCTGGTCAGCACGAATGGACTTGAGACGAGCGTGCGTATCTACTACGGCACGACCGACGGCGGCACCGACGCGGCGAGCTGGACTTCAAAGAAATATATGTATGTCCTGCCTGTGGGCACCTTCAGCAGCAAGGCTACGGGCCTGACCGCCGGCACCACATATTACTACAGGTGCTGGGCCTCCAGCTCTGCGGGCACATCCTGGGCTTCCAGCAGCGCAACCTTTACCACTACTGCCGGTGCACCGGTGGCTCCCGCAGTTACCAACGCTTCCGGCGCAACCAGCGTTACGGGCTCCTCCGCCCGTTTGAACGGCAACCTGACGAGCACAGGCGGCGAGAATCCAACCGTACATGTTTACTGGGGCACGACCGACGGCGGGACCACGGCAGGCAGCTGGGCGCATGACGAGAACCTGAGCACACTGGGCGCGGGTGCGTTCTATAAGGACGTCTCAGGCCTGGCGGCCAGCACCACTTATTACTACAGGTGCTACGCAGTTAATTCCGGCGGGGCTGCCTGGGCAGCCGGCAGCGCGAGCTTTACAACCACCTCTGCGCCGGCTGTACCTCCGACGATCAACTGTGTAGCCGCCGGTATCGACATGACAACCGCGCAACTAATGTGCGATTTGACCAGCACCGGAGGTGAGACTCCCACCGTGCATGTTTACTGGGGTGCGACCGACGGCGGTACCACGGCAGGTAGCTGGGCGCATGACGAATACCTGGGCTATATGAGCGCGGGCGCTTTCGCAAGGAGTATCAGCGGCCTGACCTGCGGCACCTCGTATTATTTCAGGTGCTATGCATCCAACTCCGCGGGCGGGGCCTGGGCGCCGTCCAGCTTTAATTTCACAACACTTGGTTGCGCGGCTGATGTGACCAACGGTCTGGGAGCAACGTTAGTTACTTCTTCTTCTGCAAAGATAAGTTATAACATTTCAAGGGTGGGTGTTGAGAATCCAACAATACATATTTACTGGGGCCTAACCAACGGCGGGACCAATCCGTTGAACTGGGCGCACGATGAAAACCTGGGCGTGAAAGGCGCAGGCTTTTACGAATATGATATCTCCGGCCTGACGGCCAGTACCGCGTATTACTATACATGTTATGCCGTTAATTCCGGCGGAGAGAGCTGGGCTACTCCCAGCGCCACCTTTACCACGTCTCCTGTTACGATTTCGCCACCTGATGTGACCAATTTAACAGGCGCAAATGGCATTACGTCGAATTCGGCCCGCCTCTGGGGCAACCTGGTAAGCACGGGAGGCGAGAACCCGGCCGTACGTATCTACTGGGGCACGACCGACGGCGGGGTCACGATATCAAGCTGGGCGCATGATGAAGGCGTGGGTACCCTGGGCGCAGGCGCTTTCTTCCAGGATATCTCCGGCCTGACTGCCAGCACCACGTATTACTACAGGTGCTACGCGGTCAATTCCGCCGGAGCGGACTGGGCGCCGAGCACTTCAAGCTTTACCACGTCTCCTCCTGCAGTCGTCCCTCCCACCGTGACCAACGCTTCGGGCGCATCCGGCGTTACAACTACCACGGCCCGCCTCAACGGCAACCTGACGAGCACCGGTGGAGAGAATCCGACGGTATATATTTACTGGGGCACGACCGACGGCGGGACCACAATATCGAGCTGGGCGAATGACGAGAACCTGGGTGCGCTGGGCGCAGGCGCTTTCTTCTCCGACGTCTCCAGCCTGACGGGCAGCACCACGTATTACTACAGGTGCTACGCGGTCAATTCCGCCGGTGCAGCGTGGGCCTCAAGCAGCGCGAGCTTTACTACGCCTGCAGTTATACTCCCGCTCGGCGTGACCACCAATGCTCCGACCGGCACAACACCGACATCGACCACCCTGCAGGGGACCCTTACCGGACTCGGCGCCGACTCATCAGCAACCGTAAACTTTGAATACGGGACAAGCATTACCTACGGCAATACAACACCGGATCAATCAATGCTTGCCGCAGGTGTCTTCTCTGCCAGTTTAGCGACTCTCAGCCCCAATACCTCATATCACTACCGGGCCGTGGCCCTAGGGAATCCTTCTTCAAGTGTTGTCTACGGTGATGATGTGGTGTTTGCTACCGGTAGCGCAAGTCCGCCCACTGTTTCCACAACTGCGGCCACGAATGTGACTGAGACGGCAGCGCGCCTCAACGGCAACCTGACGGGTACCGGAGGCGAGAATCCCACGGTGCGCATTTACTGGGGCACTGTCGACGGCGGGACCACAATATCGAGCTGGGGGAATGTTGAAAGCCTTGGCACGCTGGGTGCAGGCACATTCCTCAAGGATATCTCAGGGCTGACCGGCAGTGTCACCTATTATTACAGGTGCTACGCGGTCAATTCCGGCGGGGCGACCTGGGCGGCAAGCGGCGCCAGCTTCACCACTGCTGCGCCTCCGGCCGTTGCTCCCACGGTAACCAATTCAACCGGCGCGTCCGGCGTAGGCCAGACGTCCGCCCAGTTGAACGGCGAGCTGGTTAGCACGGGCGGCCTGAGCACCAGCGTACGGATCTACTACGGCACGACCGACGGCGGCACTACAGCATCGAACTGGCAGAAAACCAAGTACCTTTATACACTGCCGGTGGGAACTTTCTTCAGCAGTGCCACCAGCCTGACTGCAGGAACCACATATTACTACAGGTGCTGGGCTTCCAACTCGGCGGGTACCTCCTGGGCTTCCAGCACTGCCAGCTTCACCACCGTGGCTGCAGGACCTACCGCGCCCACTGTGACCAATTCCACCGGCGCTTCGGATATTGGAGGCAACTCGGCCAAACTGAACGGCAAAGTGACCAGCACCGGAGGCGAGAATCCGGTAGTACATATTTACTGGGGTCCGGCCGACGGCGGCACCAATCCCTTGAACTGGGCTAACGATGTAACCATAGGCGTCAAGCCGGCGGGAAGCTTCTCAAAGTCAATTTCCGGCCTGGCCGGCAGCACAACGTATTTTTACAGATGTTATGGCACCAACTCGGCCGGCACGGACTGGGCTGACAGCACCGCGTACTTCACCACGCAGGCCGGAGCTTCGCCGCCCGTGGTTACCAACGGCATAGGCGCTACCAATGTTAAAAGGGCATCCATCACCTGGAACGGCGAGGTCGTCAGCACGGGTGGGGCTGACCCGAGCGTGCGCATTTACTACGGCACGGTCGATGGCGGCACCAATCCTGCCAACTGGCAGAAGGTGAAATACATTTCCACCCTGCCTGCCGGGCCTTTCTCCAGCACCAGCACCGGGCTGACACCCAATACGACGTACTATTACAGGTGCTGGGCTTCCAACGCCGCGGGCACCGTCTGGGCGCCCACCAGCACAGCGGTTAACACTCTTCCATAAATTCTGAAATTAAATATTAGGGCGGGGCTTCAGCCCCGCCCTTTCATTTAAGCTCCAAAATCCAGGCGCCAAGTTCCAAACAAGGGAAGAAAATCCTAAACTCTAAAAACTAAACTCTAAATAAACTCAAATTTCAAAATCCAAAGCATGAAATAAACCGTCATTGCGGCCCCGATTTTATCGGGGCGCGGCAATCTTCTGTCCTACCATCATCCTTTAATGTCATTGCGAGGAACCGGAGGCGACGTGGCAATCTCCTGGCCCATTTTAATACCATGCAGTAGATTGCTTCGCTGCGCTCGCAATGACATACAAGCTCAAGTGTCATTGCGAGTCCCGATGCAATCGGGGCGCGGCAATCTCCTGGCTCAATAGCATTATATAAATACAGGCCCTGCGGCGTAGTATTTCTGCCACTGCGTAGGATATACTTATTGACAATCATATAGGAAGCTGATAATATCTTTTACAGTGGTATCTAAATAACCGGATTTACTCCAGCAAATTCCATATTTTACTGGCCGGCCATTCTATTTCAAGGAGGAGGACAATGGGAATTACGGGCAGGAGCATGAAAGGCAAAAATGTGAGCTTCCGTTACCTGATCTCAGCAATAACTCTGGTATTCATGGTAATCTTATCGCTTGCGCCAGACCTTGCTACAGGTTTGCCCACAGCAATGGCAACGGATAATCCGTGCATTTATTATGCTATCTGGGGAACGGATAGCAACAATGTTTTTGCTGCTGGTATGAATGGCACCGTATTACGCAAATATAACGATGCTTATTGGACGGCTATGACTCAGAGGGGAGGTATTTACTACGGAATCTGGGGAACCTCTCCAGACAATTTCTACGTGGTGGGTGGCACGGAAGCCACGGACGAAGCAGTTATTCTTAAATATAACGGCATCGTATTTTTAAATGAGAGTATACCGTCAGGTCTTCGTGGGCTTCGTGGGATCTGGGGAAGTTCAGGTAATGATATTACTGCTATTGAACAATATGGAAGCGTATTACATTATAACGGAGATAACTGGACTGTGATATGGAGACCTACCGGAGATATTTTCCTTTCAGGCATCTGGGGAAGCGCTGTTAATGACATTTTTGCTGTCGGCTATGATATTAATGGCCAGGGAATAATTATTCACTATAACGGCGTTCAGTGGAGTGGTGTGCCGGTCCCCTCAGTCAGGCAACTGTGGAGTGTGTGGGGTAGTTCAACAAACAATATTTTCGCAGTAGGCAACAACAGTTCTGTACTGCATTATGATGGCAATAGCTGGAGTGTCATGTCTGTGCCACCAGGAACCCCATCAGTGTGTATGTCTGTTTGGGGAAGTTCTGGCACCGATGTTATCGTTGCCGGATACGGCAGTAATATAATCCGTTATAACGGCACGATCTGGAGCGAAATTCCCAGTACATGCAGTTACGTCTCGTTGTGGGGCACTTCAGGGAACGATTTCTACGCTGGCGCTGATGGTCCTTACAGCGGAGGTTATGGGTATATTGTTCATTACAAGAATGGTATCTGGACAGACATGATACCGGTGCCGATATCCCTTTTTATAGATAATTCTGCCGGTGCATCCAATATTAAAACTACATCCGCCCAACTGAACGGCGACGTTATCAACACAGGAGGGGAAAACCCCAGTGTGCGTATTTACTTGGGTACGACTGATGGTGGCACCAACCCGGCGGACTGGCAAAAAGTAAAGTACATGTATGTTTTGCCTCAGGGACCTTTCTCCGGTACAACCTCCGGCCTGACTCCCAATACGACATACTATTACAGGTGCTGGGCTTCCAACTCGGCGGGCACGGCCTGGGCTCCCAGCACATCCAGCTTTACCACCCTGCCTGATGGGCCAACCGCACCGACTGTAACTAACTCCACCGGCGCCTCCAACATCAAAGACACCTCGGCCAAATTAAACGGCCAGGTGACCAGTACTGGAGGCGAGAACCCGGAGGTACATATATACTGGGGCTCGGTCGACGGCGGTACCAATCCGGCGAACTGGGCACATGATGAAAACCTGGGCGTCAAAGCGGCAGGTAGTTTCTCTAAGGATATCTCCGGTTTATTCGATGTTTTTGATTATTACTACAGGTGTTTTGCATCGAACTCGGCCGGCTCGGCCTGGGCGCCTTCTAGTGCAAAGTTTATCACCGCTTCAAGTGGTTTAACACGATATGAGTACTTTTATGATTGGGACAATATCCGTTCCAGCGGTGTGCACACAACCTTATGGAAGACTCAAACTTTTACACCATCGGTTAATCATAGCGTTGAAAGAGTATCCTTGTTGTTATATCGTAACGGGACATCATTTGCAGATGGAATACTAACTCTTTCCATAAGGGCAACCGACGCCCAGGGTCTTCCAACAGGCAGTGACCTGTGTACAGCTACTATTAATTCAGTAGACATCCCTGGCAAAGTTCTTGGCGATGCGATATGGTGTGATTTTTATTTTTCTCCCGGCACAACTCTGATTGCAGGAACGCAATATGCATATGTGTGGAGGTTTTCTGGAGGGGAAGGGATCAACTGGCCTGCTGTATTGATTAACGGAACTAATCCCACGTATCTGGGAGGAACTGAATACTATTCCCCGGATTCGGGTACAACATGGTTGTTATCGGCTTTATATGATGAGGTTTTTGAAGAATCGGGCATTAGCCTTGCGATTACCAATGGTATAGGCGCTACTAACATTAAGAGGACTTCCGTTACCTGGAACGGGGAGATCGTCAACACCGGAGGAGAAAATCCCAGCGTGCGTATATACTGGGGCACGACGGATGGCGGCCCCAATCCTGCCAACTGGCAGAAGGTGAAATATATGTATACCCAGCCTGTGGGACCCTTCTCCGGCAGCAGCACGGGATTAACGCCCAATACTAAATACTATTATAGATGCTGGGCTACTAACGCGGCCGGCACCACCTGGGCGTCCACCATTGCAACCTTCACTACATTGCCATAACAGTTTTGGAGTATAAAAAGGGCGGGGCTTCATCCCCGCCCTTGCATTTAAGCTCCAAAATCCAGGCGCCAAATTCCAAACAAGGGAAGAAAATCCTAAACTCTAAATCCTAAGCTCTAAATAAACTCAAATTTCAAAATCCAAAGCATGAAATAAACCGTCATTGCAAGCCTCGATGCAATCGGGGCGTGGCAATCTCCTGGCCCATTTTAATACCATGCAGTAGATTGCTTCGCTGCGCTCGCAATGACATACAAGCTCAAGTGTCATTGCGAGTCCCGATACAATCGGGGCGCGGCAATCTCCCGGATTAATGCGACAACAATGGAAATAATAGGCTCTAAATATCCGCTTCCAGCGTGATTGTGGTTCCCTGTCCGAGCTCCGACTGTATATCCAGCCTGCCGCCCAGCAATTTCGTCCTCTGCTTCATAATATCCAAGCCGAGCTGACCGGTTGCGCTCTCACTGCCGATATTCTCGGGCAGGCAAAAGCCGCCGCCGTTATCATGTACCGTCATCCTGAAATCATCCGCGGCAAAATCCAAAGTTATCTCCGCCTCGGTTGCCTGTGAGTGCTGCCTGATGTTGCTTATAGCTTCCTGGGCGATGCGGAAAATGAGCATCTCGGCTTCACGCCTGATCTTATGCTCCTTCCCGTTGACCGTCACATTGACCTTAATCCTGCTTTCCTGCGAAAGGCTCTCGGCGAGCCATTTCAGGGCCGGCACCAGGCCGGTGTTATCCAGCACGCTGCTGCGCAGGTCGCGGCTCATCTTGCGCACACTGTCGATCACGCGCAGCATCTCGTTCTCGATGCGCTCCACCTGGTTTTTGACGTCCTGCGAGAGCTCGCCGTGAATGCCCGATTCGATGGCATGAACATGGTTTACGATAACCAGCAGGTCCTGGATGGTATCATCGTGAAGCTCGCGCGCAATGCGCTTGCGCTCGTTTTCCTGCGCCTTGAGGATCTTGCTTACGGAATGCCAGCGCCGGGGCGCCATCTCCTTCTGCATGGCCCGCTCCCTGAGCGTCCAGTTCCTCGTCAGCGAAATCAATAACCCCATAAAAAGCGCCAGCACGGCGAACAGGGCGAATCTCAGTGCTTCTTCCATCGTGTGTACTTCGGACAGCGTCCGCGGCAGAACGCCTGCCAGGAAGGTGAGCCAGGTCAACAGCGTGCCGCGCAGGCCGAAGACAATGCTGGCATAGACGATGGGGATGAGGAAGATGAAGTTCAGGACGAACAGGGTCACTCCCTGCGCCGCCATCAGCTCCTTGCCCCAGGGGAACCAGCCCGTGATATCGATGAAGCTGGAATTATACAGCAGGATGAAGAAATCCAGCATGATGACCAGCACCCAGAAATGGGGGACCACGTTGGTGCGCCTGGCTGCAGGGACGCTGTTTTTCATCGTTGCGCTCATAGCGGCATGCTATTGAAGGTCGTCGATGGAGAGGAAGCCCGCCTTCAGCCCGGTTATCACCGCCTCCGTCCGCGAGCTGACCCTCATCTTGGAGAAGATATCTGCCAGGTGACCCTTCACCGTGCGCAGGTTGATCTTGAGGTGCAGGGCAATGTCCTTGTTGGCCATGCCCGTGGCAGCCAGCTTCAGTATCTCAAGCTCACGCGCGGACAGCTTCTCTCCCGCATCG
>JAQUQM010000025.1 GCA_028716085.1 Dehalococcoidia bacterium
CCTGACACGTGACATTTTTTCGGGATCCATGCGCCGGGTTTTGCGCGCTATACTACGAACCAGGTGGCCTATCGACCGCATAACCTCATTGAACTCTTCACGGTTGCCGCCGGCCCCCCATTCGCACATATGGGCCTTAATCCTATCCATGGTATCGCTGCGTTCCTTAAGAAATTCTTTGCCGGCCTTAGTGATGGTATAGACCTTTTTCCCGTCCTGCTCGGACGAGCTCACGTGTCCCAAATCCTCAAGTAGCTGTAATGTAGGATAGACACTACCGGCACTGGGAGCGTAGAAACCGTGAAAACGGTCCTCCAGTGCCCGCATTACCTCGTACCCATGCATCGGCTTGTCCTTCAGCAGGTCAAGGATGACGTATTTTAAGTCACCTTTCTCAAATAGCCTCGAATGGTGCTCGCGATCAAAAAAACCTCTTCTAAACATTTCATTCACCTCTTAGATATATTTCGATCTCAGATCGTCTTCAGCTTATCCGCAATTTTATCCGCACACTCCTGTTTTTCTTTATCGGACATCCCCGCGGTTCCCTTTTCCAGCAAAACAGAAAACATCTTCAGGATAAATTCAGTCCTGCTCTCCCTGGGGATACAGGGCAGCATCATCTCAAGGCAGTGGGGCATCATTTCCAGCATCATCTGCGGCCTCATACCGTGGCCATGGCAAAACTCAGTATTAGCTGATGCAGGTTTTGTACCCGTTTGTTGCGAAGCATCATCTTTTTTCCCTTCATCCTGTTCACTTTGTCTCTGTTTCCCGGACATCATGCCCATCATTCTGGACATCCAGCCCTGGCCTGATTGGCCGCCACCCATCATTGCCACCATCATCTGGGGCATCATGTCCTTCATGTTTATACCCTCCATCATTTTGGGCATCATTTCAGCCATCATCTTCTTTTTGTCTTCCACCGTCATGCCGGTAAAAAATTCTTTCATCATCCTGTCCATCATTTGCTGTTTATCCTCTTTGCTCATCTTCCCTGCCATGAACTCCATCATTTTGTCCATTAAACTCATTTGTATGCCCCTCCTTGATATATTACGATATATCGTAACATGTCGTGATATAATCGTCAAGGGGGGAGGGTAGTGGATCAGTTTGAATTTTTGGTAGTGTATCATTTTCAATATTCGCTAAGGGGCTACCCGAATGGGTAGCCTCAATGGTAGAATAGAAAATCATGACACGTGGGGAAAATACTGTCACACTTGTTATTGTGATTCTCACACTGGTCGGGTTGGGGTTTGCGGCAATGTCTACTAATCCGCTATTCGTAGTTCCTATCTGGGTTCCGGTATTATTCTTTATCTTAGCTGGTTTAACCATTTTAGCGCTCGTTATTTATGTACTATTTCCTAAGATAAAGCAGGGAGGGTCTAAGCGAATAAACCAACCCAATGAGTTATCAGAGGAAGCAACCACTGTATCAAAATCGCAGAGTAAGAAAGAACACGAAAAAGAACTCCAATTATTAAGGAAGTCGCTAATTAAAGCGCAAATATCAGCAGAAATCCTAGTTAAGTTGTTAAGGGAAGATACTCAAATTCCTGACAGAATTATCCTAGAAGCCAAAGGTAACTATAGGAATGCAACAAGCCGTCTACTGAACGAATACCTTGCGTACAATAGCAATGATGAGAACAGAATGAAGCATTTCATAGCTCGTTTGACTAGAGGGCGGTTTCTTTTAGACCAATGTTTTGGCGCTGATCATAGTTATCGTAAGTTTAAGGCTGAGATAATAGAGAATTTCGAGTCTATAGCTAAAGATGCAAAGTACATCATCGTGAATTGGAAACATTTAGGTTTTTATATTCAAGATTAGTAGCGTTTATGAATTATCTTTGGCAGACTGTGATAATTTAATGTCGCGAAAACCGGATGATAAAACACATTCATTGAAGCCCCTCAAGTGGTATAAGAGCCTGGCAACCGGCAGGGGACGGCTGGAAGCCGGGGCATTTCTTGTCGAAGGTTCCCGCGCCATCGACCAGGTTATCAGCAGCGATCCGGCTGCGATTATAGAAATTGTATCCGCCAAAGAACCACCTCCCGTCTATCGCAAGTACGTCAATCGCATCGTTACCCTGAGCCAGCTGAATTCGATCTGCTCCACCAAAACGCCCCAGGGAATCGCTGCAGTAGTCCGCCTGCCTCTGGAAACATACTCAGACCGACTGCCTGATTTTCCCGGAGACAAAATCCTGGTGCTGGAAGATATACAGGACCCGGGAAATGTGGGCACGCTCATCCGCACGGCCGCAGCCTTCGGCTACGCTGGAGCCATACTGACCGATAAGTGCGCCGACCCGTTTTCACCTAAATGCGTCCAGGCCGCCGCCGGCACGGTGCTGTCGCTATGGCTGAGAAGGACTTCACGCTACCTGGAACTGGTCAAGATATTAAAAAATAAGGGGCATACTCTGGTAGCGGCGGACCTGCGGGGCGATGAAAATATATCTGTGCTTCAAGGCCGGGCTAAGCTGCTGCTGGCGCTGGGAAATGAGGCAGGGGGACTTTCGAAGTCATTACTTGAGATAGCGAATTACCGACTAAGAATTCCCATCATCAGGGAAAAAACGGAATCCTTAAACGTCGCAGCCTGCGGCGCCATCTGTATGTACCTGAGCAGCCACATCTCCACATAACCGAAACATCGACCCAACCAAAAGTAATCCCTGAACATCGCCTAAAACCGATGCTTTAATATCATCCGACGGCCTTGACACTA
Source organism: Dehalococcoidia bacterium (assembly GCA_028716085.1). Lineage (GTDB taxonomy): Bacteria > Chloroflexota > Dehalococcoidia > GIF9 > UBA5629 > JAQUQM01. The sequence continues at coordinate 2,753 of JAQUQM010000025.1, forward strand.
ACGACTATTTAAAGATAGACCCATGCATTGACTGATATCACTGCAACAAATATAATGTTAGTCAACGTATACTTACATTAATCTGCGGGAGAACACGTCTCTAATCAAAGAAACTGCTCGTAATCCATATGTTATTTCGCAGTGTAGGAACCTGATTTAGTTGCAGCTTAACATTTTATTGTTAAATCCTTTTAGCTGCTGAATTGAATAAGGAGAATAAGCGATGAGTAAAAAGAAACGGAAAAAGCTCGCCCAAAAGAATCTGTCCGGAACTGCCGGCACGGGCGCTAAATTGGCTGGTAATCAACCCGCATTTAAGTCCGCCGCAAAAGCGCCTGTTGCCGCTGCAGGTAAATTGTACATGTCCTCCGAGGATCTCGATAAGCGCTATCAATATATTAAACATGACTTGAAAACAGTTGCTATAATTGCCATCCCCATGATTCTTGGCTTGATCATTGCATCGTTTTTCATAAAATTCTAAAGCGATCCGGTGTTAAATCATCCGTTTTGTCTCACAGAAAGCAAAGGCTTTACCTACGTTAAGTAGCTGAAAATCAAGGTAATCTCTGTTATGATATTATGTGAACAGGTGTTTGATGGATAGGAAATCGAACAGCAATCTTCCACGGAAAGCGCAAATAGTAAATGCGGCACGGAAGCTGGTTATTAAAATGGGCAGCGAAAATGTGACGGTCAGGAGGATTGCCGAGGAGGTGGGGTTTACAGAGGCGGCGGTTTACAGGCATTTCAAAAGTAAAAAGGAAATCCTGTATTTGCTTGTGGAAAATATAGAGGACAGCCTGATTTCCGACTTAACCATCGGAGGTGATGCCGATAGTGACATATTTGAAACTATTCTCCTGCGCCATCTCTCGGCTATCGAAAAGCGCCGGGGGGTATCTTTCCAGGTTATCGCGGAAATAATTAGCCTTGGCGATGATAAATTAAACCGGCGAATTTACGATACTATAGAAAGATACCTCGAGAAATTAAAAACCATCTTAAAACAAGAAGTTAGCAAAGGGAAATTGCGCAGAGATATCGATTTGGACGCAGTGGCCTTTTTGATATTCAGTGTAATGCAAGGATTATCTAATATCTGGACACTGAGCAACTACGGCTTCAATCCCAAGGATAAGTTCAAGACCATCCTCAGCACACTGAAAATGGGTCTAATAGATAAAAAAGACTAAAAAAATGTCCGTCATAGATGTATTCGGATTGATCGGGATTCTCCTCATTATTGGGTTCCTTGCAGATTTCCTTTTTAAGAAAACAAATTTCCCCGACATACTGATTCTTCTCGCAATAGGTTTCGTAATAGGCCCCGTGCTTAAAATCATTGACCCGGCTCAGATAGCACCTTTTTCCCAGCTGATTGCCAGCCTGGCTTTAGTAGTTATCATATTTAACGCCGGTATAGAATTTGAATTCACCAGGGTTCTATCCAGCGCACCTCGAACATTGATCCTGGTATTATTCGGTGTGGCATTCAGCATTGCTGCCATTGCAGCCCCGGCCTATTACTTTTTTCACTGGAAACTGCTGGACAGCATCCTGCTTGGTACTATCGTAGGCGGTACAAGCTCGGCCATAGTAATGCCGCTGATGAGCCGGGCAAGGGTACCGGAGCAGGTCTCAGCGCTTTTGAGCCTGGAGTCTGTATTAAACAGCCCCGTGGTAATTGTAATTGCGCTGGTCCTATTAAAGTCCATTGTTGCCGGGGAAGCCGGCATTGCCTTATCAAGTGTTGGCGTAGACATACTTACACAGTTTCTTCTTGGATTATCAGTAGGAGTGATTACAGGATTACTGTGGCTCTGGATACTGACCTTGCTGCAAAATGAAGATTATAACGATATTTTGACCCTTGCTGTCGTCTTCCTTCTGTATTTTGCCGTCGAAAAAATAAACGGCAGCGGCGTTATCTTCGCTCTGGTTTTCGGCCTGATCCTGGGAAACGGAGTCAGCGTGGGTAAATTACTTAAACTCAAACGAACTGCTGAAGCTACTGAAATAATGAAAAGATTTACCGCCCAAATTTATTTCTTCATAAAAACCTTCTTTTTTATCTATCTCGGATTGATAATTACCTTCGGGGATCCCATGTTAGCTGCATTGGGCATCTTTATGGCATTAACATTGCTGCTGGTCCGATTTATTGCGGTGCTCTTCACTTCGATAGGCAACCACACATTACTATCCAACAAAGGCATCTTAACTATGATGTTAGCCAGGGGTGAGTCTGCAGCAGTGCTGGTACAGATAGTAGTTGCTGCGGGTATAGCAAATGGCTCCGTTTACCCTGACATGATTATGGCAGTCATAATAACGACGGTAGTTTTTTCAGCTTTGGGTGTCCTTATTTTCGGTAAAAAAACCGACGAGGGGGAAATTGAGTCTGAGCCAGCCTGACCTGTTTACCAGGGAACAGGGACATGTTGTGCTTTCTCAAATATGAATGAGTTTATAAACGTTAGACTCAATGCTTGATAATATACTTACCCTGGTTTTATTATAAATACTAGTTTTTGCTGCAAGGACTTAATTCAGTACTGAACGCCCAATATCTCCTTGTCAATTTATGTCAATCTCGAAATCGCGTCACAATATGTTACTTTGAAATAGTGTTCCATACTGGATAAAATATGAGTTAATGTTAACTTACGTTGGTTATTATTATCTCCAGCAATAACCAACTAAAGGAATCCCTAACCATTGCACGATACAGCAATAGTCATAGCATTAGTAGGTATATTGATCTTCGCTGCTCATTTATTTGAGGCAGTTTTCAGGCAGACGCGGATACCGGATGTATTGCCTCTGGTAATCATAGGACTTTTACTGGGGCCGTTATTTAATATTGCAACCCCCACTCACTTTGGTGCGGTCGGCCCCGTATTTACAACAATTACATTCATTTTGATCCTCTTCGACGCTGGAATTGGCCTGAGCATCTCTGCATTGAGGAAAACCTATAAAGTAACGTTTATGCTTAGCACGATATCATTTGTTTTAACACTGATTGTGGTTGGAGCTGCAGGGTTTTTTATGACCGATTTGGGAATTATTAGATCGCTTTTACTTGCTTCGGTGGTTGGCGCAATTTCATCGGCCATAATCGCCCCAATGTTAAATAAGCTTAAAATGCATGCTGAAGGTAAAGCTGTATTGTTGCTGGAATCGTCAATATCCGATGTCTATTGCGTGCTGGCTACAATCAGCTTAATTGAAATTGCCAAACTTGGAGATATGACTGAATTTGACATTGGTTTGACAATAGGCAAAGTCATCGCTTCCTTTACTCTCGCAATAGCGCTGGGCATGGTAAGCGCGGCCGGATGGTCGGTGATCCTGAATAAAGTACGGAATCTTCAGAATTCCACATTTACCACTGCAGCATTCGTGTTTGTCGTATTCGGAATAGCAGAATGGCTGGGCTACAGCGGGGCTGTAGCTGCACTGGTATTTGGGATTACCCTTGGCAACATAGGATCGGTCCGTCTACCCAGACTACGCAATTTTGTGTATTCGGACCCGAGTGAGCTGACTATAGACGAAAAGGCCTTTTTTTCCGAGCTAGTATTTATCTTGAAAACTCTATTTTTCGTATATATAGGCATTTCACTGCGACTGGCCAACTGGTGGCTGCTTTTGATCGGTCTAATATTAACTATAATAATATATGTCATTCGTATGCCTATTGTCAGGTTCACGGTAGCTAAATCAACGCCGGTATCAGATGCTTCGATGTTGTCAGCTGTAATTCCCAGGGGATTGGCTGCAGCTGTCCTTGCCTCGATCCCCTTTCAACAAGGGATATCTGGCGGTGAGACTATTCAAAATATTGCGTACTCTGTTGTATTGATTAGCATTGCAATGACATCTCTGCTCGTTTTTCTGATCGATAAGACCAAAATGGCTGCTTTCTATGACTGGTTTTTCTCTAACCTGAACAGGCAGGCCGATCCGGATCCATAATTGTTCCGTTTGGCAACCCATCTCTACCCCTTTCCCTAACGGCCCTATCCTTTTTGACAAGCCATTATAGTATAGTGTAATATGTTAGTGAACATTTACTTACATACGAGGTGAGTCATGCTGATAAAGAAAATACTTGGTAAAGAGGTCCTGGATACCGGAGGTGACCTGGTGGGCAGAGTGTCGGATATGGAAATAGACCTGGTAACCGGTACTATCAGGCAGATTTTCATTAAATCCGGGTTCACGCACAGAAGTTCCGTGAAGCACGATGACATCATAACGGCAGGAGACAGGATAATAATCCGGAAGCGGAAACCCAATACAAAGAAGATCGAAACGTTTCATTTCCTGGGCATTAAAAGAAGGATGCTCTGCAACTGGTGATACTCCCGGCAAAATACTATGGTCGAAAAAAAGGAGAAAACTGGTTTTAGGCAGAAACAGATTGCGGACGCTGCGGCTGAATTGATACTCAAATACGGAAGCGAGCACGTCACTATAAAGCGGCTTGCCATGGAGACAAATTTATCAGAAGCAGCAATCTACAGGCATTTCAACAGTAAAAGCGACATTTTTCATTTTCTTTTGAAGCATGTGGAGAGTACATTGCTGGCCGATCTGGATCAAAGCAATTTGAAGGACGCGGTTAAACCGCTTGGCCTGGATGAATTAATTGACCGGCATATTTCACACATCGAAAACAGCCACGGTGTGGCATTTCAGGTGATCGCAGAAATTATCAGCATGGGGGATTCCGCCCTCAATCAGGATACGCTTAATACAATCAACAGCTATATCCAGAGCATGTCACAGGTCTTCCGCAGAGGAAAAATGAGGAACGCCGGCACAATGGCAATTATTTTTTTCACCTTGATACAGGGGTTAGTAAATCTTTGGGCCCTAGGCGGCTATGCATTCAATTTGAAGGAAAGGTTCTACCGGGTCTGGACAGTTGGCAATAAGACATTGTTGGCAGCTTGAAATACATCTTGGAGTCTTGGCTAGCGGTCGATAAATGATATACAATCAATTTGGAATAAGAGGAGCGCTAAGCGGATGTGGACTCAGGACTCTTTACAACAATTGGTAAGAGATCAGTTATCAGATTACCTCTTCGTGGTAGTATCAAATAGAGAACCCTATATTCACAACCATGTAAACGACAAAATTGAATGTATCGTCCCCGCCAGCGGCCTCACGGTAGCCCTGGACCCGGTCATGCGGGCCTGCGGCGGAACTTGGGTGGCTCACGGCAGCGGAACCGCTGACAGGGAGGTAGTTGACGCCCGTAACCGCGTTTTGGTTCCCCCTGACACGCAAAACTATACTTTACGGCGGGTGTGGCTGACGGAAAATGAGGTGGACAAATACTATTTCGGCTTTTCCAACGAAACCCTGTGGCCTCTATGCCATATAGTCTACCAGCGCCCTGAATTCAATGTGGATGATTGGAATACTTATAAATACGTGAACAGGCTATTCGCCGACGCCGTGCTAGATGAAATAGGAGGGCGCAAAGCCTTTGTATTCATACAGGACTACCATCTTACGCTTCTATCCAGGATGCTCAAAGCCAAGAATCATCGCATCATTTCTGCTCAATTCTGGCACATTCCCTGGCCTAACCGCGAAGCCTTCCGAATCTGTCCCTGGCAGAACGAAATCCTTTACGGATTACTGGGAAACGATTTGCTCGGTTTTCACATCGCATATCACCGCAACAACTTCCTCGATACGGTGGACAGGACGCTGGAATGCAGGATCGACTACGAAAGGTTTTCGGTGAGCCACGCCGATCACACGACCTTTGTATCCCCTTTCCCTATCAGTGTTGATTTTGACAGGATCTCCGAAAATGTTCAGAAACCGGAAGTCGAACAGGAAATGACAGCGCTAAAAAAGAAGTATGGCCTCTCCAACGAAATTGTAGGAATCGGACTTGACCGCATCGACTATACAAAAGGAATTCCCGAAAGGCTGAAGGCTGTGGACCTGCTTCTGACCCGGTATCCCAAATACAAGAAAAAGTTGGTCTTCTTCCAGCTCGCTGAGCCAAGCCGTATAAAAATCAAGAAATATCAGGATTTGAACGACGAGATCGATAACCTGGTTGAGCAGATCAACAGTAAACACCAGACCACGGACTGGAAACCCATAACGTACATCAAGGAACACAAATCTCCCGTTACATTGCGGGCATTCAACAGGATGGCGCGGTTCTGCATCGTAAGCTCGCTCCATGATGGTATGAATCTCGTGGCCAAGGAGTTCGTGTCCAGCCGCGTTGATGAAACCGGCGTTCTGATACTTAGCAGATTTGCGGGCGCGGCGCGCGAACTGGACGAGGCCCTGCTTATTAATCCATACGCAGTCGACGAAATTGCCGAGACTATCTATACCGCAATCGAGATGCCGGTAGAACTTCAGAAAAAACGTATGCTTCGCCTGAGGCACAAAGTGTGCGAGAACAATATCTATCGCTGGGCTGCAGACATCATTACAGAGTTGGTTAAAATAGAATCAATATGAGTCATTTACGGCATGCAATATGTCTTTAATGTATGGGAAAGCATTTACAGGAGGATCAGGCAGTCACAGAACAGGCTGCTGCTGTGTGATTATGATGGCACGTTGACAGCCATTGTGGACAGCCCCGAGATGGCAATTCTCTCTGATGAAACCAGGAAGCTGCTGGGCAGTCTGGCCCATAAGTCGGGACTGCTCGTTGGCGTCGTGAGTGGACGCGCCCTGTCCGACATAAAAGAGCGGGTCGGCATTGATAGCATTATCTATGCCGGGAACCATGGCTTCGAGATTGAAGGACCCGGAATACAATTTATACATCCTCTTACCGAGGAACTCGGTTCCATAATGCATTTAATGGGCACTGTGCTTAAGAGGACCCTGGGCCGGATAAAAGGTGTGATAGTTGAAGATAAGGGTGTGACCCTGAGCGTTCATTACAGGATGGTTGACGATAATCAACTGACGGAGGTCACTTCGGCATTCGAGAACACCGTCAGCACCGCCCGCAAACTGGGCAAGGTAAAGACAACTTCCGGCAAGAAAGTGCATGAGGTCAGGCCGGCTGTCCCCTGGCACAAAGGCAATGCTGTTCAGTTGGTTTACGATAAGTTTGCCACCTCACGTAAGAAAGGGCAGGTGCTGCCCGTATACCTGGGTGACGATCTGACGGATGAAGACGCTTTCAAAGCGGTTAATGATCTTGACGGACTTTCCATCCTGGTAGGGGCAGGTTCCCAGGTATCCGCCGCTGACTATTATCTGAATTCGCCCTCAGAGGTCAATTTATTTCTTGCTGAATTATTGAAAATCATTTAGGCTGTAAAAATGTTCGAATGGATTCAAGAGAATTGGGTCACCCTGGCCGTCCCGGCGGCCGTCTTCCTGGCTTTCTGCATAGTCGGGCTGTGGGCGCGCAGGGTGCTTTATAAACGACTGAACAAATTGCTGATCAAGTCCGGCTGGGGAGGAAGGGAAATACTTGTCCAGACTTCCAGGGGTCCGTTCTTTTTCTGGTTTATGTTGCTGGGCGCCTCTGCAGCAATCAAGTTTTCCTCACTATCCGACGAAGCACAGGTATTAGCGGGAAAAATTATTGGCAGCATATTCATCATTTCCATTATTTGGCTGCTTTTAATATTAACAAACAGGCTGGTCAATATCTTCCTTGAGGAGATCAAATCTCCAAGACCGCCTGGAAGATTCGTTACAAACGGCCTAAGAGTGACAATTCTTATGCTGGGCGTCCTAATACTGGCTGATTACTGGGGATGGCCGCTCACACCGGTAATATTACTGCTGGCAACTGCTATACTGATTGCGGTCGTCGCTTCTCGAGACATTATCCTGAATGTATTTTCAGGATTTGAAATCGCGGCTGCCCGCAACATCAGGGAGGGTGATTTCATCAAATTGAGCACGGGTGAAGAAGGATATGTCATTGACATGACATGGCGGACTATCAAGATTAAAACTCCGGATCAGCATACTGTCATCGTGCCCAACAGCAAACTGGTGAGAGAAACGGTGATCAACTACGGACATCCCCTAAAAAAGGCAGAGAAACCTTTCCGTTTCTACACCAGGCTGCACTTGAAAGAGTTGACAGGCTTGAAAGCTGGAAATCTTACCGAACTGGTGAATATTTTGAAATCGGCTCCGGATTCTGTCATCTACTACCATACACATCATTTCCTTGAGGAGCATCAATTCCTCACCCCGGAACCTTCCAATGACTTTGCCCTGTGGGTCGAGGATTCCCTGGATGACCATGTGCTTTCGGAGAAATTGGCCAACATCGATACATTTGCCTATTTCAGCCTGGAGGAACTGAAGTCGACGATCGTATCGGTTATCGAAAAATATATTGCAGCCAATCCCGCCTCCAAAAAGGCTAAGGCGGAGAATGATTTCCATTTCATTAAATCAAACAGTGTAGTGATCCCCACGCCGTATTTTGCCTCGGATCTCCGTGAGTTTGTTGAAGTGTTGCGAAAAATCACCATAGATTCTCTCTATTACCATATATTTGAATCACGCCTCCGGCTGCAAAAAATATCAAACGATTTTTCAGTCTGGATCAGGGACTCCTTCGGGGAAAATGATCTCGCGGATAAAATTGACGGGCTGGTTCCGTACACTTCTACCATTGAAACGATGCGGTCATTTATCATCCAAAACATAGAAAAGCGCATCAAATAGAAAAAACATGAATGTTGAGTTAAAAAACCAGTTCAAAACCAAAATCGATGATTACGAGCCCATTGTCGGCAGAAATGTGATTGATGAATTGAAATTACTGGGCAATCACCTTCAAGGAAAGAAAGTCCAGAATATAAACTCCACATATTCCGGCGGGGGTGTCGCGGAGATTCTTACCCGAATGGTCCCTCTAGTGAATCAACTGGGACTGGATGTGAGCTGGGATGTGATTACAGGAGATGATACCTTCTTTGACGTGACTAAAAAGTTCCATAACGCGCTTCACGGCAGGCAGGAGCATATCACGGAAAGTGAATTTGATATTTTTTTGAACACCAACGAAAACAATATCCGCAGGATGAAACTGGATGCCGACATATTCTTTATCCACGATCCACAGCCATCTGCTTTGATTACTCAGAGATCGGCCGTAGGCGGCAAGTGGATCTGGCGTTGCCATATAGATGTATCACATCCCGATCAGCGTGTGTGGGAATTCTTGAACCGTTTCGTTGCCAAATATGATGCCGCTGTTTTTTCCGCTCCGGCTTTCTCCCCCAAATTGCCCATCAGGCAGTTCCTCATCTCACCATCGATTGATCCACTAAGTGATAAAAACAAGGAATTATCGAAGGGGGAGATCGAAGCGGTGCTCCATAAATACGGCCTTGATCCGGGCAAGCCAATGGTAGTACAAATATCCAGGTTCGACTATTTAAAAGATCCGATCGGTGTAATAGAGGCGTTCAAAATGGTCAGAAAAGGTTTTAATTGTCAACTAATCCTGGCTGGCGGCACAGCTAACGACGACCCGGAGAGTGCCGAAGTCCTCAACGACGTCAGGAATCACGCTGACGGTCATCGGGATATAAAGGTACTTTTAATACCACCCGGCAGCGATATCGATATAAATGCATTACAGAGAGCGGCTACCGTGGTATTGCAGAAATCACTAAAGGAAGGTTTCGGACTGACCATAAGTGAAGCACTGTGGAAAAGCAAGCCGGTTGTGGCAAGTGCAGTCGGTGGAATCCCCCTTCAGATAATAAATAAGTTTACCGGGCTGCTTTGCCATAGTGTAGACGGGGCAGCATATGCATTGAAACAATTACTTGGCAACCCTGAATTAGCATCCCAACTGGGGGAAAACGGCAGAGAACATGTGAAACAGAACTTCTTGATAACCCGTCATCTAAAGGAATATCTGCTGCTGTTTATTGCACTGAATCATGAATCGGATGTGATATATTTATAGCATCCGGTGATATATAATGCCGGGACATGCATAACATCTTGCGTTGAACAGGGTAAATTGGTTACCCTTAAATGTAATTGTCCCAGCTCAGCTTTTAGGTACCGCTATTGAAAATTTTAAAAATATCCCTTTACAAAAGCTATTTACGACTTATTAGTCATATATTACGCGTATACCATATTTTCCGTAACACATTTTTCCGATTCACCGGCCTTCTCGATATCGGGTATTTACGTAAATGGCTGACAATTGGAATATTGATCGGTCTCGTGGCAGGTTTCGGATCGATCTTATTCTATTTGCTCATACAATGGGCTTCGCAGCTACTGATGGGTTATTTCGCCGGTTATGCAGCTCCGGTACCGGGAGGCGAAGGTGAAACTGTTGTAACAGCAATCAGCAGGCTCTGGGCCATACCGCTGGTTACTACACTGGGGGGCCTTGCAAGCGGTCTGCTCGTTTTCAAATTTGCGCCTGAGGCTGAGGGTCATGGCACAGACGCGGCAATCAACGCTTTCCATAATAAGAACGCCCATATTCGCAGCCGTGTGCCTGGCATCAAGATGCTTGCCTCAGCAATAACAATTGGATCGGGTGGAAGCGCTGGAAGGGAAGGACCGGTGGCTTTAATAGGAGCCGGGTTCGGGTCCATACTGGGTGACGCACTAAGACTTGATGGTCGCGACCGGAGGATAGCGTTAACCGTAGGCATAGGCGCCGGTATAGGCTCCATCTTCAAAGCGCCCCTCGGTGGGGCTTTATTGGGCACCGAAGTACTCTATAGACGCGACTTTGAAACTGACGCTATCTTTCCTTCATTCATAGCCTCGATCACGGGTTACGTCATATTTGCATCGTTTAATGGCTGGGCCCCCATTTTCAGCATACCGCCAGACCTTGCATTTGAAAATCCTCTTCAATTGATCGGCTACCTATTATTGGGGCTGGCATGTGGTCTGGTAGGCATGCTGTACGGACGAACTTTCTATAAAATACGGAATATTTTCAGGTCGTTAAAAGTCCCGAACTACATAAAACCTGCCATTGGCGGATTGGGAGTAGGCATAATCGGGATGTTTTTACCCCAGGTACTTGGGCAGGGATATGGGTGGGTCCAACTGGGAATATATGGCAATTTCGCAGCCCTCCCGGTATATTTAATGGTTGGAGTGCTAGCCGGCAAAATAATCGCCACTAGCTTATCAATAGGTTCCGGAGGAAGCGGTGGAGTATTTGCGCCCGGTCTGGTAATCGGTGGAATGGTAGGCGGGATTGTCTGGTGGCTGCTCAAGGATTTCACGTTGATCATTCCTCCAAGTCCTGACGCATTCGTTATTGTTGGTATGATGGCATTATTTGGAGGCATCGCCAAAGCCCCATTGGCAATCATGATAATGATAAGTGAAATGACAAACAGCTATGTTCTGCTGGCTCCCTGTATGATAGCTGTTGTCCTCGCATATTTCTCATCAGGGAACAGCTATATATACGAAAATCAGGTCGTAAATAGAGCAGCTTCACCTGCACATAAATTCGAGTACTCGGTTCCATTGCTGACGAGACTGGCAGTCAACGAAGCAATGCACCCTATTAAAGCAGCTGTTAATCCTGATACTAATTTGAAAGAAATGGAGATACTCATGAAAGACGAGCGTCTCGATGCGCTGCCCGTAATTCAAGAAGGCTCCATTATAGGTATTGTAGCGAACCTGGATATCGTTCAGGTGCCAAAAGTCGAGTGGATGTCCAAATCGGCTAGGGATATCATGAGCACCAAATTGATAGTTTGCTACCCTTACGAATATCTTGATGTCGCCCTCGAACGCATGACTCGCAATAATATCAGTCATTTACCGGTATTGGATGAGATCCATCCTCTCAGGCCCATAGGCATGTTGTGTCTGGAAGATGTTATCAGGACATATCGTTCCCATGTCAGCGCTTCAGAATGCATTGAACGATAGTACGCAGGGCGGTCGTCATGACATGTCAGCGGCTTTGCCAACGCGCCCAATTCAGTATGCACCGCAAGCCGCTTAGCCATCTGATCAAAATGAGATTTACACATACCGGCATCGGATTCAACATCGATTGACTTGACGCCCCTCCTATTTTAAAATGTTAGTGATCATTAACTTACTTTGACAACGGCGACGAGGGGAGTCTGTTTTTGTATAGTGTTTTAGAATATCCGGGCCATAATGGAGGAGATTATGTTTAACAAAATTCTGGTGCCTTTAGACGGTTCGGAACTGGCCGAGTGTGTTTTTCCTTATGTTGAGGATATCGCTCAAAAGAGGAATTCACGGGTGGAAGCAGCTTTTGTGGTCGAGCACTATGAAATGCCGTTTTACGGAGCCGTTGTTTTTGATGAGGAAAATTTAAAAGAGATCGAGCAATACGCAAAGGAAGGCGCTGAAAAGTACATGAAGACCGTTAAACAGCGTCTTTTTTCTAAAGGTATTGATGTTAATACTGTTGTGCTTGAAGGTAAAATAGCGGATAGCCTGGTCGACTATGCTAATAACAATAGTTTCGATCTTATTATCATGGCTACCCATGGCAGGTCCGGCATAGCCCGCTGGGTTGTCGGCAGTATCGCCGACAAACTATTGCATTATTCCACCGTACCTGTGCTTTTAATCAGGTCGCAAAGTCAGGAGTAATCATATTCTTGCTTTTATGCCTGTCAGCTCAAATTATGTTGCGGTAGTATCTTATGTCATTTGAATACCTGCCCCAGGCACTTCCTCTTTATGCAACAGTCCTGTTATCTCTGATTACGGTGCTAACCCTTATCCTTCCATTCGCTATCAAAATTGTTAACGATCAATTAGAGCTGTTCTTTCTTATCATGGGGCTTGCCGCTGTCACCATTTCCGGGAGCTGGTCCCTGGGATTGGTTTTAGATGCCATCAAAGCGCCGCTGACGGTTGGAGGACTGCCCGTTGGCATATTTCAAGTTGTTCTCGTGTTCGGACTCTTGACACATTACTTCAATCGTCAGTTATACCCGCCAATTATCAGATTATTCGCTAAATTAAGCCCCGGATTATTTTATTTCTTGTTGGTATCGCTTCTCGGATTATTTTCGAGTGTCCTGTCCGTAATCGTCACCGCAGTAATTTTATCCGAGGTTCTTCTTGTTCTCCCTGTCAGGCGGGAAGATAAAATCAAGATTGCGGTTTTCTGCTGTTTTTCGATAGGATTGGGCGCCGGCCTTACCCCCATAGGCGAACCTTTATCCACCATAATGGTATATAAGCTCTCAGGACCTCCTTACAATGCAGGTTTTCTTTTCCCTCTCCAAAATTTTGGTATCTATATAATACCGGGTATTATTATTCTTGCACTGGCCGCGTCAATACTGATTGGCCGCAGGGTATCCATCCATCATGAAGCGGGAGAACCATACTCGGAGAGTGTAAAAGGAATAGTAATACGGGCCCTTAAAGTATATATATTTATTTTCGCCCTGATACTCTTAGGGGATGGTTTAAAACCGCTATTCGAATTATTCCTCAATCTTGCGCCGCCCATGGCCTTATACTGGACAAATCTGCTTTCAGCTTTCCTTGATAATGCCACTCTAACTGCCATAGAAATAAATCCCAACCTGACACTATCTCAGATAGTAAGTGCGATAATAGCCCTGTTGATATCCGGCGGAATATTAATCCCCGGCAATATTCCTAACATAGTCGCCGCCGGCCGCCTCAGGATAAGCTCGAAAGAGTGGGCACTTATCGGCGTTCCACTAGGGTTGTCATTAATGGTCTTGTATTTCGTTGCCCTGTTACCAATTTTCCTAACAAAATAATAGCTTGGCAACAATCATATCTGCTAAGGATACTTGGAGAAAATCCTAGTACAACAGAATAAGGAGGTTAACATTATGAATTGGTATAGTGAAAATATAGAAAAGTTAAAACAGCTATCAACTCCCTACTTTGTGTTATTTATCACAGCTAAGGTTATTGGTGGCGTTAGCGTAGGGGTGCTATTAGCATACTGGCTGCCTGTATGGACGTGGTGGATTTTCATGGTTATTGCTGTAATAATAGCTATTCCGATATATTTCAAGGGCAAGCTGTTTAGCAAATAAAGACGGTGTAAAATAACGCCATATCGCAATAACAAATCTGTTGTCATTAATGGCCTTATGTTTCGTTACCCTGTTACCTGTTTTTATTTGATGGTAAATCCCCACAATTAAGATAATGAAGCCGAGTCCTTAAACGTCGCCGCCTGCGGCGCCATATGTATGTACCTGAGCAGCCTCAAAAGTTAAGCCAGCCCGCCAGGGCCTATACCCATTTTTTAACCCACTCCAGCATGACTTCCGGTTTGTCCTGGAAATAGGTGTAAGATTCGAAACGGTGAGTGGTATCCTCGATCCAGAAAAACTCCTTGGGATTATCGGGAGTCCGGGCGTAGAATCCTTCGATATCGCTCAGCTCGGTCCAGGGGTCATTCCTGGCCTGCACGTACCTGGTCGGCACCTTTAAATCCTTTACATAGGCTCCCGGTGACATCGTCTCCAGTGGGTAACCGCCGCGCCGGACAACAAATTTCTTGATCATCGGCAGCATCAGTTTTGCGCCCACGGGCGTAAACAGCTTTTTGGCGTAGGTGCGGATGAAAACTTCAAAAGAGATCGGCTGGATGGCGAAGAGGCATTTGACGTTTTTAAAGGCGTCCGGCTCCTTGCTCATGGCGATAATGGTCGAGTTGGCCCCCATGCAGAAGCTGACAAAACCCACGTTCATGTCTCTCAACTCGTCCCTGCCCTTAATATAATCCATGGCCGCCACCACATCCCTGTATTCCTTCAGCCCCACACCCGCTATGCCCCTGTCAGGATCGGCGCCGCTTTCCCCGTGGTTGCGGAAATCGAACATCAACACCCAGTATCCCGCGTCATGCAAATGCCGTGCTGTTAGCGGGAACTCCACTTCCTTGTTATAAAGCTTGGTCAGGTTTTTATATGATATCGTCGAGCCGTATTTGGTAAGGCCGCCGACATGGGTCATGACAACCAGCTTATTCAGAACGCCTGGAATCAGCCATCCTCTAATCGCTACACCATCGGACGTCTTGAACTCTATATCTTCAAAATCCATGCCGTAATATTTGGGATTTCTGGGAATGGGCTGCCTGTTCAGATGAATTATGGTGCCCGCGATAAAATAGCACATAAAGAGGTAGAGGAGGGCAAGAACCGCAATACCTATCAGCACATATAAAAAAATCATGTTAATCCTTCTCCGGATTTTTCAGGTTAGTATAGCACATACAAAAAAGGTCGCTTGCCCTGCATGAAGCTTGTTATTTATCCGCCTCTTTATCCAGCATCTTTTGTAACTTTGTAACCAGTTCTGCGGCTTGCTTTTCCTTACCTCGCGGCACGGGTACGCGCACGCTGTATTCCTGCAGGCCGTAACGCGCCGGCGCCAGGTATTTAAATTCCAGCAGGCGCACATTTCCCTCTATATAGTCAGCCGACTTCAGGAACGCGCCGTGCATATTCCAAAGGTGGAGCTGCCTGCCCAGGTAGATGCCTTCGCTGCCGAGATAAGCTTCTCCCGGCGAGGACATATTCAGCCTGTAGTTGTACCAGCTCGTGAACCAGGCCACAAACCCGATAACCGCTATCAGGGCAAGCATGCTCAGCATGACCCACATGCCCGCCTCATTGCGCGTGGCGATTAAAACAACTATGCCGCAGACCAGTGCAATAACGGCAATGATAATGAACAGTATCTTGTTATACGCCTTCTGCGTGATGAACTCCTCCTCCGCATACTCCTTCCATTCCTCCGGCGCGTATATCCAGTGCACCAGGTGCCCGCCGGGTGAGATAAGCTTAGTCAGCTTCCCTGCGCGGCTTCCGTACATAATGGCAACGATCACCCCCACGATGAACAGGATCAGGCTGAAGAACATCAAGGCGTAACCCCAACCGCCGATGTCCGCAAAGAATAAGACGACAGTGGCGACAAGGAAGACGACACTGAGGATAGTCCATACTGTAGCAGTTACACGAGGAGGATTGCTTGTGCTCACTTGAATGCCTCGCCGATCAAATGTGCACAATTATACAACAAGGCAGACCGGAATTTTAGCCTGCATGAATTATACGGATCGCGGCGAGGCTATGTCTTTGCTGAGTAACTATTTATCTTTCCACTGCAGCCAGGTGCTGTTGCCCCAGCCGGTGGCGCAGTTAGTCATTAAATTGCTTTTGCCCCAGGCTCCCTTGCTGGCGGCCGTTCCTCCCGGCGCGCTGTTACCCCACGAAGTGGAATACGGTTTGCTTTCCTTTTCAGGTCCGGCTGCTCTGACGGGAGCTGAATTAAACGCCAGAACACTCGCCGCACACAGCGCAAATACGCCGATCAGGATACATAATTTTCTCAGTAACAGCATAGCTTTGCCTCACACAGCATCGAATTATCAGGTTGAAATCCAACCAAATATATTCTGCCGCATCCTTCTGCAAAATGTAAGGACATAAGTCTCATTTTCTCCAATCCCGCCTGTTTGCCCGGCTATCGGATATGGGGGATATTGAGGTTCGGACGTTCATACCCCGGTCCCGGATCAGCTCTGCCCAAAGCACATAATCAGTGAGAGATCACCCTCGACTTTATAGCGGCCTTCCATCATCATCTTTGCCCCGTCGGCCTTACCCTCGATGATGTCAGCCCAGACTTCAAACGGGCCGTTTACTGTACAATCGGCCTTAACGGCCTGTCCTTGCTTCGGGATACAGACGACACCGTCAGTGGCCAGATAGAAAGAGCCGGGCCTGGCGCCGCTGAGATTAAACTGCAACGTACCTTTTCTGCCTTCTATTTTGCGCGGATCGAAGGCAAAGGCCAGCATCGTCATCATCACTTCGATGGAGTCCGGCCGCATGGCGTATTTGCCCTGCCTATCCGCCTCCGCCGGGGCCAGTTTTTTATCGATGAGCGACTGCCACGCAATATTAGCCATGGCTGCTATGACAGCAGGATCGGCAATAGGCTGCTTGATACGCTGCATGGTTTCCTGCGAGACCTTCTTCCCTGTAATAAGCTCCCTGCCCGCCTGCTCCATGGCGTCCAGGACATCGTCTTTTTTCGATGAATATGCCAGAGTCTCACCGGCAGGACGATAGATCTCAGCCAGCAGCACAGGGCCGTAAAGTTTCTTAAGCCAGTAGGAGAGCGCATCGAAGACGGATTCCTCGGGGAAACCTGCCGTGGAGACACTGACGACCGCCGGATGCCCGCCGCGCAGATCGTGTGAAGTGACCTCACCCTTGTTTCTAAGCTGCGGCGTCAATACGGGAAGCGTGCGTTCCATAAAGGCTTTCATCTCCGCGTTAAAGGTATAGTAATAGAGGGGGGACGCATAGACGGCGATATCAGATTCGAGCCATTGCGGGTATAGCTCCAGCGCCATATCGTCCTTATGCACGCATACTCCGGGTGTTTTGGTCCAGCAGGTATAACAGCCCAGGCAACGGTTGACCTTTTTCTGCCGCAGGTTGACCACCGTGACCTCGGCGCCGGCGTCGCGCATGCCCTTCACCAGGCTGGTGAGCAGCATCTCGGTTTTGCTCTGCCCCGTAACACGCGGACTTGAATTCAGTGCCATAACTTTCATGACTGCCTCCTATTTACCATCGGCTTATTTTTTTCACCTTCAATAACGCAAAAACCGGTTTCAGCCAGAAGCTCCTCGATAAATGCATCATTATCCAGATCGAAGGACCTGTTATTAACCAGCACAGCGATGCCGTGGGTGAAAATCCACATCTTGGTGACGATGCCCTGCATCTGCTCTTCGTTCAGGCCTTTCAACTGGGGATCGGCCTTCATCCTGGGCACAAGGTTGGAAAAAGCAAAATCCCTCATAGCTGTGGCGGGGACACGGCGCGGGGAACCTGCTTTATCGGGAACAAAGAGATAGCGGAATAAGTGCCTTTCTTTCTTAGCGAATTGAATGTAGCCCAGCCCCATATCGTAGAACGTCCGGCCTGTGCGTGGCGTCGTCTGATATTTCAGCATCAGGGCAACAGCCCTCCGGGCCATATCCTGATCCAGGTTTTTCATAGACTTCAGATAGGAGTAAATAGGCATGGTGGAACATTTCAGCTCCCTGGCCAGGGAGCGGGCCGTGAGCTTATCCCTGCCCCTCCTCCTCATAATCTTGAAGGCAGCCTCCAGCAGTTTCTCTTTTGTAAAAGTAATCTCAGGCGGCATGCTTAAAATCCTTTTATATAACATCTGTAATATAACATATGTTATTTTATTTGTCAAGGGGGTGAATTCTCAGGGTGCCCGGCGGGCCGGATGAAAAATGTTATTGACTGGGCCGCGCAACAACTTTAAAATTTAGTAAGGAGGCGGGAGATATGCAGAAAAATGAGGGTACAGCGGACCGGATCATCAGAATCATTCTGGGCATCGTTTTAATCGGACTGGGCGTCTATTTCCAGAGCTCCTGGGGCACGGTGGCCATGATTGTGCTTATCGTTGTCGGGCTGATCGCACTGATCACAGGCATCATCGGGTATTGCGGGTTGTATTCACTGCTGAAAATATCCACCTTAAAGAAAAAATAGCCGGTTTTATAACGCGCCCAGCCTGTTAATCCGGCGCAAAGCTATAAACCAGCTTTACTGAGTTCAGTATACGGCTCTGCTAAAGCGGGAACTGCTTATTTGTTGATACATTCTATATTTGTGTATTATTATCGCCGATCATGCCTGCTGATACAGACTTGAATAAAAATGTTGGGCAGCCTTCATCTGTTCTACCCCGTCACAGCACAGCCCTTTTAATCATCACCAGCATCAGCGCATTCATATCCCCGTTCAATACGTCGTCTATCAATATCGCCCTGCCGCTCATCGGCAAGGAGTTCAACGCGGACGCCATCACCCTGAGCTGGGTTGCGACCTCCCTGCTGCTGACCACCGCCGTATTCCTCGTCCCGCTGGGAAGGCTGGCTGACATCCATGGCATGAAAAAGATGCTCATCTGCGGACTGACCATATATATTTTCTCCGCGCTGGTGGGAGCCGTCTCCGGGAGCATAGCGTTGCTGATAACATCCCGCGTGGTGCAGGGAGTAGCCAGCGCCATGATCTTCAGCACCAGCACGGCGTTGCTGGTCCTGGCCTACCCACTGCAGCAGCGCGGGCGGGTGCTGGGTATCAATATCGCCTGCGTTTACACGGGCCTTTCGCTGGGGCCTTTCCTGGGCGGCCTGCTCACCCAGGCCCTGGGCTGGCGCAGCATCTTCTGGTTGATTGCGTTCCTGAGCCTGGTGCCCGTTGTCATGACGCTTTGCATGATCAGGGGGGAATGGGCCGAAGCCAGTGGAGAAAAATTCGACCTGCCCGGCTCGGTGATCTATGGCGCCGGCCTTATCTCATTAATGCTGGGTTTCGCCGAGCTGCCTGCCTGGTATGGATATGCTGCCGTTGCGGCCAGCCTACTCATTCTGGCCGGATTCGTCATGCATGAGCTCAAGGTGGACAGCCCGGTGCTCAATATACGCCTGTTTATGCATAACCGCGTCTTCGGCCTGTCCAACCTGGCTGCCCTGGTCAACTATGCCGCCACATTTGCCGTCACCTTCCTGCTCAGCCTCTACCTGCAATATAACAAGGGGATGACGCCGGGTGAAGCCGGCCTGATAATCCTGGTCATGCCGCTGATGCAGGCATTTTTCTCACCTCTGACAGGCAGGTTATCCGACAGGTTCGAAGCACGTCTGCTGGCATCGGGCGGTATGGGGCTCACCATGGTGGGACTGCTTATGCTGGTATTCCTCAATGGCAACACCCAGATGCCTTATATAGTTGCGAGCCTGCTGATACTGGGGCTGGGCTTTGCTTTGTTTTCCCCTACCAACACGAACGCCATCATGAGCTCGGTGGAGATGAAGGCGCTGTCCATCGCCTCCGCCACGCTGGCTACCATGCGCCTGATCGGCCAGATGCTGAGCATGGGCATAGCCATGCTGGTCATCTCGGTGGTAATAGGCCACGTGCAGATTACTCCCGTGCTCTACCCGCAGTTCATGCTCTGTACGCAGGTGTGTTTCATCATCTTCAGCCTGCTCTGCTTCGGCGGCATCTTCGCGTCGCTGGCCAGGGGCAGGGCGCGCAATAACTGATTCTGCCTGCCTCTTCACGTTACGGTGTTACTCAAAACCCGATAAACATGCGCACAAAAATGCAATATTCTGGTAAAATGGAAGCTGAGCATTCAGGCGAAGTGTAACCCATATAAACTATTTTGCGGAAAATTACGTTTTCAATATCAATACTTAGAGGCTACTAATTTCAGAGGAGGCTGCTATGAAAAAGTTACTTATATTAACACCGTTATTGCTCCTGTCCTTGTCCTGCACAACATGGCCCTTTTCCACCACTACTTCAACAACGTCAACGACCACTTCCACATCCACCCCCAGCATAGTTGCATTTACGGCAAGCCCGACCAGCATCACCGCCGGCCAGACGGCAACCCTGATCTGGAATGTAACCAATGCCACCAGCGTCCAGATCGACCAGGGCGTCGGCAGCGGCCTGGCGGTTGCAGGCACTGTTTCCGTCACGCCTTCCAGCACTGTCACTTATATGTTAACGGCAAGCAACTCAGCAGGCTCGGTAACTTCTTCCGTGACTGTTTCAGTTACATCGTCGTCATCTTCCACGACTCCACCGCCTGTTACGACTCCGGCACCCGCCTTACGCCCCAATATAGTTGTCTTTGATATCAGCCCTAACATCATCAATGCTCCTCCCGGCACCGGTGCGCACAGCGCGGTTATGCGGTGGGAAGTACACAATGCCGCTACCGTAACTATTAACGGCTCCCCAGTAGCTTCAGCCGGCAGCCAGACTCTTACATGGTCCCTGGGTCTGGGGACACACACCTATACACTCAGGGCATTCAATCCCGCGGGTGAGGATGTAAAAACCCAGGCTATACGTGTAAACCCGTAAAAGACGTGCAACCAGGCGAAAACTACAGCTGAGACACCCGGCCGGATACAGTGTAAACATGGCTCTCCAACGGGTTGACTCTACGAGTCAGCCCGTTCTCTTTTACATAAAGCCGGAAGACGGTCCTGGTTCTCAAATACCGGCTGCTGGACATCCTTACGTATTTTCGTATAGACTTCCTGGGCGAGGTTTCTTTCATGTCTATTTTATTCACCCCGTTTAAACTGGGAAATCTGCAACTCAAAAACCGCTTCGTTTTTTCAGCCTGCGAGGACAACCTGGCCGCCGAGGATGGTTCCATCACCGACGCTGCCATTAAAAAGAACGCGAAGCTTGCCAGGGGAGAGGTCGGATTAATCATCTCCAGCCATATGGCAGTTCATCCCTCCGGCAGGAATTTTATACATCAGCCCGTGATTTATACCGATACCGTGATTGCCGGCCTGAAGGCGCTTACGGAGGCCGTTCATGAACACGGGTGCCGGATTGTATTTCAACTGGGTTACTCAGGCGTTGTGCATAACCCCACGGGGGGACAAGATCCATTTGCCGTCAACTCCCTTTCTGAAGAGTCGATCGGGGAAATCATTGACGCCTTTCGAACGGCAGCGGAACTCGCCGTTAAAGCCGATGCCGACGGGATTCAGCTTCATGCCGCGCACGGATACCTGATCAACCAGTTCCTCTCGCCCTACTTTAACCACCGCACGGATGGCTGGAGCGGCAGCGAGGAAAACCGCTTCCGCCTGCTGCGGGAAATCATTTCGGCAACCAGGAAAGTATTGCCTGAGGGTAAGCTCCTGCTGGTAAAGCTGAACACGAACGATTATACGCGGACGCCGGGGATTACTCCTTCCCTTGCTGTTAATTACGCCAAATATCTGGCGGAGCTGAAAATCGACGGGCTGGAAGTAAGCTGCGGCACTACGGCACTGTCGACATGGCATGTGTGCCGGGGCGATATCCCGGTACCCGAGGTGCTGTCAATGTTCGACCCGGCGGCCAGGCCGCAAATAGAACCGGCTTTGAGAAAAATGCAGGAGTCCGTAAGGTTCTCCGAAGGCTACAACGTCGAAGCTGCGCGGATGATCAGGCCTGTTATGGGCAAGGTTCCACTTTTCGCCGTAGGCGGCTGGCGTAACGTTTCTTCCATGGAAAATGCGGTAAAAAGCGGCGACACCGACCTGATATCCATG
>JAQUQM010000026.1 GCA_028716085.1 Dehalococcoidia bacterium
CCCTGATTTTCAAAAATCCAGGATACACAGCCGGTTTCGCCAAGGCTGCCATTATAGCGAGAAAAAGTGCTTCTGACCTCTTGCACTGTGCGGTTGCGGTTATCGGAAAGAGCTTCAAGCATAACTGCCACACCTGCCGGCCCATACCCCTCCAGTGTAATTTCCTGCAGCGCTGCGCCCTCGGCAGCGCCTGAACCTTTTTTAACAGCACTCTCAATATTATCTTTGGGCATGTTATTTTCACGCGCTTTCTGAATAGCCAGCCGCAGGCGGAAATTGCCTTCAGGATTGGGGCCACCCTGCCGGGTAGCTACTATAATTTCGCGTGTGAGCTTGGTGAACATGGCGCCGCGCCGCGAGTCGGCCACGCCTTTTTGCCGCTTGATCTGTGCCCACTTTGAATGTCCGGACATGTTATCCCCTCGCCACTAAAATTTATTACTCTGTATAAAGAATAAACTATCTTTTAATCATTATGCAACACATTTCATACATATATTTTCATGCGGAAGCTGGATATATTTAGTGTATAATTAAGCGTCTATTTTTTCCTTTCAATTTTCTATCTGAATTGCTTCGATGGATTGCGGATATGATGGCGGATAATGAATATGAACACAATTGAAAACCTGCCTGTTTTGAAACGAATTATAGAAGGTTATATGAGGCAGGTTCCCATGGTTCACGAACATTGCGACCGCTGTCTGGCAAGCGCCCGCTGGCATGCAAATGCGTTACTAATGGTAGTGGACGCTGCATTCGATTCCATAGGCCTTAATTATTTCCAGTCCGTCGTACCAAAAGTCGAGCTCTTCAGACAACAGTTCGTTGAAACCGGGGAAATAGCTGTCATGGAGGATCTGGTTAGCGCGGATAATGATAAGCTGAAAGACATTTGGAAGAACAGCAGGTCATGGAAAGTGGCCAAAGAAATGGCAGCTTATCTATCTTCGCTGAAAATAAAGGACGGCCTGGACGATAGGTCCGCATTGATATGCTGGGCCAAAAATTCCAGCCTGGAACATTGGCAACAGGACCCGGTGGGGAGTATTCGGGGCGTGGGCATTAACACTTATCAGTATCTCAGGATGATGGGCGGAGTGGATACCGTTATGCCGGATAAAATTGTTAAAAAAGTCATCTATGCTATTCTGGATAAGGCCGGTGTCCGACGGCCTGAAAGTGATATTGATTTCGTTCTTTTTGTAGAACAAATAGCACCTGAAGTGGGCTATAGGGCTATAGAGCTCTGCTGGATGACATGGCTGGTACAATCGGAGGCTGGTTTGAGCCGGACAGTGAAATACGCTGCTCTGCTTCCTAAGATTTAATATAGCTATAGCTCTTGTTTGAGATGTGAATTGAAAATAACAAGAATGCTGCCGGGAGTGGTCACACGACCTAGCGAGTATATCTATATCAGCCTCTTCGGCGCTTCACAGGCAACCTTATGGCAAAGCCTGCATACCATAATAATTCCGGTCCTATTACTCGACATGGTCCCGCCTGCGGAGAAAAATTCTTATCTGGGTATTCTCACTTTTTGCGGTCTCATTATTGCCATGCTGGTCCAGCCTGTGGCAGGAGCACTCAGTGATCGATCCCGGTTTAAACTGGGTAAACGCATGCCCTTTGTATTTATCGGCGGTATGCTTACTATTCTCGTCCTTCCATCGGTCGGTCTCGCACCTAGCTACAGCATACTCTTTATCTCATATTGCATGCTGCAATTCGTTTCTAATATAGGTCAGGGAGCAAATATCGGTCTGATACCCGACCTGGTATCCCTGCAAAAACGTGGCATTGCAGCAGGTGTGAAGACATGCATCGAGGTATTTTCCGGCGCCATCTTTCTTGGCATTCTAGTTGCACCATTGATGAACGGTTATGCCTCCAACCATGAAGGCACCTGTCTCTGGATCACACTCGGCTTGCTTGCTTTTCTGGTTCTTCTAGCCGTTATGGCAATGCTGTCTACGATAAGAGAGTCAGCACCGAAACCTACCGGGCGCGGGTTTCGCATTTCTGATATTTTCCGTGTTTACACCTTCAACATAAAAGCCGACAAAGAATTCCTTGTCTTCATCATTTCAAGGCTGTTCATCCTTATGGCATTTGGCACGCTGCAAGGTTTCGCCCTGTATTATATTCAGGACGTCATACAGATTCCCAATGCCGTTAGCATGGCGGGTAATCTGACAATGGTCACAGGCATACTGCTTCTAATTTCCGCGTACCCGGCGGGTCATCTTTCCGATAAAATGGGACGCAAACCGGTAATAATACTCTCGAGTATTTTCGGTATTGCCGGCATAATTGTTCTATTGCTTACCAGGGATGCATCCGGCGTGCTTATTTCCGGTGCTCTTCTCGGCATCGCCGGAGGCTCTTTTATGAGCACCAGCTGGGCGCTGGGCACCGATCTTGTGCCTGTTGACGAAGCAGCGCGTTACCTCGGATTAACCAACATTGCTTCAGCGGGATCAGGAGCGCTGGCGCGGCTCATCGGGCCCGTTATCGATTATCTAAATGTGCAATCTGCAGGTTTTGGCTACACTATAATGCTGATTGCCTGTATACTGTATTTTATAGTCGGCACAGTTCTGGTGATGTTCATCAAAGAAAAGAGGAATGTTGTCGCAAGAGCAGAATCCTGAACAACAAAATAATCCCCAAAAATCATTCTGGAATCGTGACAGAGTCCTTCAGCTAGCATCATTGCTGCTTGTCTTCCTGCTGGTGGCACTTTTAATCTGGCAACAGGATAACATTCGAGAATTTGCCGTTGTACTGGCCAAATACTGGGGACTAAAGTATCTCGCCATTTTCCTTATATCGCTGGCTGCATCGGCCACGCTGATCATACCTATACCGGGACTGGCAATTACATCCGTCATCGGCGCTATCTCTATCAACCCCTGGGACCCGCTATTTATTGGAATAGCTTCCGGCCTTGGCGCGTCAATTGGAGAGTCAACCGGCTACATGCTCGGCTACAGCGGCCGCATGGCCATTCCTGATAATAAATCCTACGAGAGAGTGGTAGGATGGATGTCAAAATGGGGCACTCTCACCGTTTTCTTACTCGCATTACTGCCCAATCCTTTGTTCGATCTGGCAGGCATCGCCGCCGGCGTTTTAAAATACCCGATCTGGAAGTTTATTCTCGTCGGCGCTGCGGGCAGGCTTCCCAAGCACATCCTTTTTGCATATCTCGGTTATTGGGGTATCCTCTTTTTACCCCATCAATAAAATACCGGTAAAACTACTCATAAAAGGAGGCCGGATATCTGGCCTGCTTTTATTATTTCACAGTCTTCTCAGGACTACGGACGGTGCCACGGCCAGTGCCAGTGCCATTGCCATGTATGATGCGCCGGCGCAGGTGTGTTATATACCGGCTGCTTAACCACTACTACTTTGGGATCAGGTGTCGGATCCTGTACCGGGACAGGCACTGTTTTTGTAATAACAACAGGTGCAGATTCGGCCTGAGTAGTGTATGTAGCCGTTTCGGCACCTGTTGTGTCACTCGTGCATGAAGTCATGCCGGGAACCAGAAGAGCTAAAGTAAAAATCAATCCAAAAATCGCAGCCTTTCTCATTTCGTCCTCCTAACTCAATTATTATTTTCTGTTTTATAAATATAAAAACTGTATCCGCATCAAAAAGGTTTAAAGGTTTTGTTCCCACAATTGTAAAATAGGAATTTATTCCTATATACACTTTACCCGACAATTTTCTGACTAAAATTGTGAACCGTCGTTGCTTGAGATAAACTTAATTACTAAAATAATTGAGGTGAAGAAATGAAGGAAGTACCGGAATATGAAAAGTACCCGATCAGCGAAGAAGAAATGGGGAAACGCTACAAGAACTGGACTGAGTCTCTGGCAAGGCAAATGGTAGTGCTCTATAAAGTGGGCAAAGAGGTTGGCGGGGAGAAATTCGTTGAGAGACTCAAGGAAGAGTACCGAAAAGATGGCAAAAAGGGCGCCGCAATGTGGATGTCGCTAACAGGAAGCAAACCTGAAGATTTCAAGGATTGCCTGGGCCTTCCCAAGGTACACGACCTTATAGATGATACATTCGCTAATTTCTGGAACGGGTATATCGAGAATACACCGAAGGCTTTTGAAAAAGAGCTCAATACATGCCCGGTTACCAAACAGTGGTCAAAGGCACCCGAGCTGTGCGAGATATTGCTGGGTGAATCCCTCAAAGGTATGGCCGAGGCTCTGAATCCAAAGTTTAAAACCAAAGGGTTCTCTAAACTTCTTACCAAGGGTGATAAATGCTGCCGCTTCAGGGTTGAAATGGGGGATGATTAAATGTCATCTGATCAAATCAGAGAAGATCGTTTGAATCAGCTTGAAATGAAAGCCGGAGATAATGAGGAGCTCTTTGGAAGCTGCGCGCAGGGAACATTGCTGGCGTTGCAGGAGGAGTTCGATCTGGGGGATTCCAATACCCTGAAAGCTGCAACGGCAATGCCCGGTATTGCGCTCAGAGGAGAGACCTGCGGGGCAGTTATCGGAGCCATCATGGCACTTGGATTGGCTTTCGGACGTGAGAAACCTGATGATTTTCAGGCTGTTCAACGTACGACAAGCGCAGCGCGAAAACTATGCAAACAGTTCGAAGATGAATTCGGTGGATGCACTTGCCGGGATGTTCAGCATCACATATTCGGCAGGAGCTATAACCTCACCGATCCAACTGATCAGAAGGAATTCGTGAAGGCCAATGCTATCAAGAAATGCCGCGCGCCTGCAGGAAAAGCCGCACGGATCGCAGGCGAAATGATACTGGACAGCCTGAAATAAGTTCTATAGACCATTATTTGGAATTATAAATCGGATTACTGATAAATCGGAGATCTAAAGATATAGATCACAAGTAGAATAATAAGGATCAGGGGCATGCCGATATCGGCAAAAAACACCGGCCCAGCATTGCCCTGAGAGAAATTCTTGGACTTCCGCATCTCTCTTATGTGTATGGCCGCAGCGCCAAGCATAAACACTGAGAACGCTATCACCGTGGCAATCCAGAAATAGTAGTGTATCCAGAAAGAAACTATACCAAGCACACCTAAGGCCAGATTGGCCATGGCTACTTCATATTGGAATGGATTACCCTGAGGCCATCCGATAGATTGGGCTACCTTATCTGAGAAAACTAAATGCCCAAAAAATGAGTATAGTCCACCCAGACCAACCATAATTATCAGGCCGTCCATCAGTAGTGTCTCTACAATGTCGGAGCCGGAAAGCACAATCTGTATGATGGACAATATCAGCCATAAGACAAAGAGAAATACTACATGCATAATCCTATATTCTCCAAGCTATGATAAATTTACTTTCTTCGTAAGTGTACATTTTATAATTTATCATCCTGCGAATCAATATTAATCTGAAATTCATTAATTCCTCAAAACGTCTTCATAATAACTTCACGTCATTACAATATGCTGATTAAAAAAGCGGAGAAGGTGCCTGCAATGGATAATATGACACATTATATGGGACTACTTGTAGCAAATCATCCGTGGAATCTGCTTATATTTATGGCAATTCCGGTGATTTGTGCTGAGACCCTGGCAATAACAGAATTGATAATCCTGTTTAATAAAAATCTCACCGGCACAGTACGAAAGATTAATAAAGTTACCGGTATTATAGCGGGGTTTTATTTTCTGGGAATTTTCCTCTACCTATGGGTGGACGCTATCATTCCGATTACTGCGGGGCATCAGTGGAGAGGACCGGCGGACATCATAGCAGTTGGGTTCTATATCAGCGGTGTCATCCCATTACTTGCCATAAGCCTGCTTGAAATAAACGCTGTTGCCCGGAAAAGAGATCCCCTGGGTAAGTTAAAGCTCCACGCAACATTCGTCGGTATTTTCCTGGTCGTCGCACACATAGCAATGATATTCGGCATGATGAATCCAGGCGTACTCGGATATACTGCGGCAACGATGTAAATAAAATTTACTCATGCTTACCGAAGATATTGAGCATCAAAACAAAAAGGAGGACGTGGTATGAAACTCTACGAAATTGTTGTCAAAGACATTATGAGGCGCAAACGCCGTGTATTATATGCGGCGCTGGGCGTCGTAATCGGGACAATGACTGTAGTAGGCATACTTACAATCGCATCGGCTGGGGAAACAAAAATTTATCGACAACTGGAGCAATACGGCCCTAATTTAACGGTCATTCCTGCTATCAATAACCTTGATATGAAATTGGGTAACCTCAGCATGGGGACACTGACTGTAGGAGAGAACTATATACCGCAAGAACAGCTCGTAAAAATAAGACAGATTGCAGATAGCAGCATCAGGCAAGCCTTGAATATTACCGATGAGGGTGACATTGCTACCATTGCCCCCAAACTTTATGAGAATACGAATGTAAATGGCGTTTCCCTGGTAGTAGTCGGAGTAGATGCTCAGCAGGAGAGAATTGTCAAAACATGGTGGGAACTGAGTAAGGGCAAATATATTGAGGAAACTGATGAAGCGCTGGTGGGCGCTATAGCAGCCGATCTATTGAAACTGAATGTGGGTGACACCATTGCACTTAATGGAAGTAGTATAAAAGTCAGCGGAATTCTCAAAGAAACGGGTTCAGCCGATGATTATCAAATATTTATTGCGCTGGCAACGGTTCAAAGCGCGTTTAATAAAGCGGGGATGATTTCTTCTCTTGATATTCGCGCCCTGTGCAATGCCTGCCCGGTGGAAATGATCGCGGACAGCATAAATAAGAACATACCGGGAGTTCGGGCGATCGCTGTAAAACAAATTGCAAAATCCGAAATGGGGCTGGTGGAAAAAATGAACAACCTGATGCTGGCTCTTGCCGGTATTACGCTGGCTGTTGGATTGTTTGGAGTCATCAATACGATGATGGCATCGGTCCATGAAAGGATCAAAGATATCGGAATTATGAGAGCAGTCGGGGCATCACGCAAACAGATTATCAGAATCTTCATCTATGAAGCCGTTTTCATCGGCATTTTGGGTGGCATAATCGGATATTTATTTGGGACTGCCCTGGCTTATATAATCGGGCCTCTGATCTTCGAGGGCACGACTATTTACATTGTACCTCAATATTTCCCGCTAGCCTTGATTCTGTCGATTGTTGTTGCCGTCGCGGCTACGATTTACCCCGCCATCCACGCCTCGGAGATAAGGGTCGCCGACTCGTTCAGGTCAATATAAGCCGCCCGGGTATTATGAATAAAGGAGTTCATTATGTTAGAAGTTAGCAACGCAACAAAAATATACGGCGAGGGACCAACCAGAGTAGTCGCTCTTGATAATGTCTCTTTAACGGTAGAAGACGGGAACTTTATTGCCATCATGGGGCCTTCAGGAAGCGGCAAATCCACTTTGTTAAATATTATTGGTGGACTGGATTATCTTACCAGCGGTGAAGTAATACTGGATGGCAAACGCATCGATGGTTATGATGAAAACGCTCTTGTAGGTATCAGAAGGGGTAAGATTGCCTACGTTTTCCAACAATATCACCTGCTTCCTTCGCTCACCGCACTGGAGAATGTCCTTCTGCCCCTGATATTTGCCGGAGATGGGAGCAACGAAAAGGATGCTGTGAATATTTTAAAAGGCGTCGGTTTGGAAAAAAGAGCCGATCATAAACCAAGTCAGTTAAGCGGCGGTGAGCAGCAGAGGGTAGCTATAGCACGGGCTATCGTTAATAGGCCAAATCTAATACTTGCAGACGAACCCACAGGTAACATGGATCAAAAGACCGGAAATGAAATCCTCGAGCTTTTTAAACGGCTCAATGAGGAAGGACGCAGTATTGTTATGGTAACTCATAGCCCGGACATCGCCGCACACGCGAAAGAAATAATTACTCTGCAGGACGGCCGAATTACGGGCCGAATTCAGCGGGATAAGAAAAAGGTAACTAGTTAGAGAAAAGAAGTGTACTAAAAAGGAGGATACTGATCATGCAAAGAAAAACAGCATTATGGATAATTCTATTTTCAATGGTTCTGGTCATCGTTGCTTGCACTAACCAAACTTCTACTGCAACCCCCAATCAGGTGCCTACAACTACGTCGTCACAACAGGCTAACGGCGCCGGTGCGGCATCCACACAACCATCTGCGCAACCGGCATCCGCAACATTACCGTCTTCAACTCCAGCGCAAATATCCAAGCCTTCAGGAGTAATAAGGGTTAAGGAGATTGTTCCTGATGTATCTAACGATGTTGTTTCTGTCCCGGTGAGTGTAGTTCAAAATGCGTGGAATACTCACTTCGAAGTAGCATCCCAAAGCGGCAAAATGGGATTTATGGCATACATTCTGGATAACGATATTTATGTACGCGCCAGCGTTTGCCCCCCGTGCAGGGGAAGGACCTACTCACTAGACGGGAACGTCCTGGTATGTGATATGTGCGCCACCACCTTTAATGCCAAGACCGGAGTGGGAATTGCCGGAGCCTGCGTGAACTATCCCAAAGCATCTGTACGTTATACGATCGAGGATGGTAAAATCACAATGAAAACAGGCGACCTGATAACTGCATATCAAAATACATTAAAACCCGGGCTACCTTAGTAACTGCAAATAAAAAGCGGGCTTCTAAAATAGAAAACCCGCTCGATTTCCTGGTGGAGGCGAGGGAGGGTCGAACTCCCCGTCCAGAAAAAAGTTGCCAGCACTTCTACAGGCTTAGTCTGTACTTTAATGTCGCCTGCTTAACCTCTACAGGCGGAGTTTAAGCGGGTCAGCTGATAAATCTTGGACAGTCCTCATCAGCATCGGGACTGTCGCATCCCGGCATTTCGTCGCCCAATCCCAACCCACCGGGACGAGGCCGGGTTGGACGAGCGGCCTATTTAGGCTGCTACTGGAACTGCTTCGTTGGCAGTTGTATTTTGCCACCTGATTTACGAGGTAGATGGCGCCTCGGCCTGCCGTACTGTAGGCTCTTCCCTGTCGAAGCCACGCGCCCCCATATTATTTAGTTAGTAAAGTGCTTACCTGGGCCTACTTTTCATGGCCCTTTCGACTTCACGCTCGGTATCCCTTTTTGCAATCACCGCACGCTTATCGAACTGTCGCTTGCCACGTCCCAGACCCAGCTCTAATTTAGCTACTCCATCTTTAATATATAACCGTAAAGGTATCAGAGTCAAACCTTTCTGATCGGTTTGTGCAGCCAGCTCGGCAATCTGTTTACGATGCATAAGCAGCTTACGCCGCCGGTCAGGCTGATGGGTATCATGGGACGCTGCCTGATAAGTGGCTATATGTGAATTATACAGCCACAGCTCACCATTATCCGGCCTGGCATAAGCATCTCTGATATTCACCCGGCCTGCCCTGATCGACTTGATTTCAGAGCCTTTCAAGACAATGCCGGCCTCATAGCTCTCCAGGATGTGATAATCATGATAAGCTTTTTTATTTACAGTAATCGGCTTGGTACTTTCCATATGTGTTACAATTCTAACATTCAGGGGGCGTAAATTATATAAGGGGGCGTGGTATTATGTCCAGTTTCCTCGAAAAATACTGGCTCATTATTGCGGCGGTTCTGGTAGTCAGCCTGATAACAGGTATCGTTTTTCTGATCGTCAGATTATCTCAACTCCAACCGATAGAAATATCATTACAAGATTCACCGGTACTGGCCTCCAGCGGCGAAATCTACGTCGGCGGAGCTGTGGCCAGACCCGGCATTTATCCGGTCAAAGGCGATGACACGCTCTCTTCTATTATTGAATCGGCAGGCGTTGCGGCTAATGCCGACCTGGAAAAGATTAAAATCTATGTGCCCTTAAAAGATCAGTTGGTTCAACCTCAAAAGGTTAATATCAACCGGGCTGAAGCATGGTTGCTGCGGGCGCTGCCCAACATAGGCGAAGGAAAGGCAACTGCAATCATAGACTACCGTAACAAAAACGGCCCGTTCCGCAATATCGATGACCTGCTGAAAATCGAAGGCTTTGGCAGTTCCATCATGGAAAAAATCAGGGGCTACGTCTGCGTGGAGGACTAACTCTGCATGCCCCTCCTCTATCTCAGCATTTCCTGGCTGACAGGCATTTTCATCGGATCGATTATCGCGTTATCGCCATGGTTGCTGGCTCCCTGCCTCGCCGTCATAATACCGGCAATTTTTCTTAAACGCTATAGAAAAATCTTACTACTCTCCGCTTTCTGCTATCTAGCTGTGATCGGTGGAACGTTACGATATCAGTCAACGATTCAACCGCTGGACAACACCCGGCTCCAATATTACAACGGGAAAGGCGTATGTCAGATACAGGGCATGGTATCGGATGCTCCGGAAATTAAAAAAACGTCAATTTCTTTCCGCTTTTCAGCAGACAATATGACTTTCAATGATACAGCTTGTGAAGTCAGAGGAGACGTTCTTATCAGGCTGCCGTTTTACAAAGAAATTCGCTACGGGGATGTCCTGCTGCTTACAGGGGAGCTTGAAACACCACCTCAGTTCGATGATTTCGACTATAAGAATTACCTTGCCGGCCAGGGTATCTATTCGATTCTGAACTACCCGAAAACCTCAGTACTGCAAAGGCATCAGGGATTCCTGCCTTTTAACTGGATTTATGACCTCCGAGATAAAATGGCGCAGAGCCTGTCTATATCCATACCGGAACCTCAGAGTTCTCTGGCCCAGGCCATCCTGCTGGGGCTAAGAGGGAATATACCCGCCGATCTGATGCAATCATTTTACTATACCGGCACTACCCATCTGCTGGCTATCTCCGGACTTAACCTCACTATCATACTCGGCATGATAGTTGCAGCAGCCGTCCTGCTCTTCGGCCGAAAAAACAAACTCTATATATGGATTTCGCTTTCGTTGATATGGCTTTATACGCTTCTTACCGGTATGCCGGCAACGGTGGTACGGGCAGCTTTTATGGGGACTGTTTTCCTGCTGGCAGAATTAGCCGGTCGGCAGCGCAATTCAATAGCCGCCCTGGCTCTCACGGCAGCTTTAATGGTCGGCCTGGAGCCGCGAATCCTCTGGGAAACGAGTTTCCAGATGAGCGCCCTCTCTATGCTCGGCCTGGCTCTGGTAATTCCATATTTTTACAGGGATTACAGCATAGCTGACAATCCCCTGCACTCTGTGAAGAACCTTGTAATTGTCGGATTAGGTAGCACCCTGGCCGCAGTATTGGCGACCTGGCCGGTGATAGCCGTCAATTTCCACCAGTTTTCACTGGTCAGCATGCCCGCTACTTTTTTCGCCATGCCATCTTTACCAGCCATCATATTCACCTCAGTATTAACGGCTGTGGCAGGATTGATATGGCAACCGTTGGGCTGGCTGCTGGGCCTCATTGCCTGGTTATTCCTGAGTTATTTTCTCCTGATAATACAGATATTCAGCACTCTGCCACTCGTTTTTATCCAGGATATTAACCTTGAGTTATGGCAGGTGATACTGTATTACATCATACTGGCAGCTGCCATACTGATATTACAGAATTATCCGCGTTTCCTTGATTTACTTAAATCTTCCACATCGGAAGCGGTAGCTGTTTTGAATACAGTGAGAGCAAGACCGTTGAAAGATTATGCCGTATACCTTGTGCCCATATTACTGGCAGCAAACATTCTGGTCTGGGTTGCCTTCGCCACCTTGCCCGACGGGAAGCTTCACGTAAGCTTTCTCGATGTGGGGCAGGGAGAATCGATTTTAATCCGAACCGGCGAGGGCCGGAATGTTCTTATAGATACCGGGCCCGATTCCAAAGCGGCAGCTGTGCAACTTGGCAAATGCCTTCCCTTCTGGGATAGAAAAATAGATATGCTGATACTAAGCCAACCCCAGTCCGACCACACCTCGGGCTGCCTTCAGATTATAAATACTTATAAAGTTAAAACCGTGGCACTATCCACGCTGCCTTCAAATTCTGTATTCTACGAAGAGCTGGATAAGCTGATTGAACAAAAATCTATTAAAACACTATCCTTGCACGCAAGGCAGGAGATATCACTGGGAGGCGGTGTTAAACTGGTTGTATTAACTCCGCCGGTTGACCAGTTTAAGGGTACGGCGGATGACATTAATAACAACTCGACAGCTCTGAAGTTGAAATGGAACAGCATAGACTTCCTGCTCACCTCGGACATCGAAAGAGAAGCAGAGAAATACTTGATGGAAAACAGGATTGACTTGAGAAGTGATGTGTTAAAAGTTGCCCATCACGGCAGCCGTAACTCGACATCCGATGATTTTCTTGCCATAGTCCGTCCCGCTACGGCCGTTATTTCGGCGGGAGAGCAAAACAGATTTGGTCATCCCCACCAGGAAGTCCTGGACAGATTAAATGAACGGGTCGGGCAGAACATGGTCTTTCTTACCAGCAAATGCGGTACAGTGGAATTTATATCGGATGGGCAAAAGCTCTGGTATCGAACAGATAAAGTAACAAGCAAATAAAGCCTGCATTTGCAGTTGAAAATAAATTTTAAACAATTCGACTATAATAATGTTGAATAATTAAACGAATATTACGTATGTCATGAGGAGGAGCTAATGAACGACAGGGTTGCTATATTCATCGATGGTAGCAATCTATACCATTCTTTGAAGAATGTTTACAAGAGGTATGACCTGAATTTCACCGAGTTCGCGCGCAAGCTCTGCGGCAACAGGCGCTTGATCAGGACCTATTATTACAATGTACTGCAGGATCCGGCACAACGTGTGGAAGGCACACGTGAGCAGGGAGATTTTCTGGAAACTTTACGCAAATCTCAATACCTGGAGCTGAGGCTGGGTACAACCAAATTGTCACAGGGCATACCTGTGGAAAAAGGCATCGACGTGATGCTCGCAACGGATTTACTATATTTCGCGGCAAACAATTCTTACGATATCGCCATCCTGGTTAGCGGGGATGCCGACTTCAGCTATACGCTGCAGGTGGTGAAAAATATGGGTAAACATATCGAGGTTGCTTATTTCGAACATGCGGTGTCCAAAGACCTACTGACGATTGCAGACTACCTGCATCCACTGGATACCAAGTTTTTTACGGGCCTATGGACCAGTGGTTATAAGCGGTCTAAGAGAAAAAAACCGACGCGGCGCAGGCAGATAGTTAATGCTACTGCAGTAATCAACCAGGTCAGCTCCGAGGAAACAAATCAACCGCCCGTTGATAGTATTGTTGCGCCCCCCGCTGAGTTCAATCCGCCTCTTTTATAAACGATAATTGCGGATATCGGACCTTTAAATCGGTTGCCGATACTTCTTCGCCTGCCATATTGAAAGCTCTGCTTTTTCCAGCATCAGTTACAATAATAAAAACTGCCTGTTTCGTAATATAATAGGAATCGGAATCCTTGATATTCCACCGGTTTAGTGAAAGCTTTGCTACCGGAGTCAGGATAAATCTCCCTAAGCTTAGTGGTTCTTCTGCAGATATGATTTCGCTTTGCATTATTTCTGAATCCACTTTCGTCCGGCTCGCCAGAAGGAGGGAGAACAGGCGAACATAACACAGGGTATTAACACCTTGATTGGGCGAATCAGAATATCGCTGTAAAGCTGGCCTTCCAGCATCAAATCCTCTTCAAAGATCGGCTGCAGATTAATTTCGCCTTTTACCGATTGTCCTAAAATAAGAACCAGCGGCAGTATCAATCCAGTCATCATGCCGGTATAATAATCATCGCCCAGACTGAACTTTGCATCCGCAGAAATATCTTCTATCCTGACACCTTTTTTCAGTCTCGTAATTAAAGTCCAGATGCTGTTCCACAATCCTTCTACCTGCAGTAAATTATATAATCTGGAAATCCAGGACGATCTTTTCTTTTCCAACCCTTTTCTTGCCTGCGGCTTGTTTTTTTTCTTACCTGTTAATTGAAATTCCCAGTTCAGTAACTGAAAAAAATATGTGATGCGTATCCTTACATCAGTATTGCCGCTAATCCTGGCAAGGATTAATATTTCAAGCGGCAGAAAAAGAAGAAAGATACACAGAAGTAATAAAGCCAGTATTATTATCAGGGAGGTCAAGCTCAGTCTTCCTTTTTACGTTCTCCCCATTTTTCGGCGATCTTCTCCACGACACCCGGCACCTTCTCACCCAGCTTCTCGATTGCCGCTGCAACGCTGCTTTTTATCGGCTCAATACGGACACCATCTTTGTCTATCACAATAATGGCAATCGGCCTCATTCCTCCCGCACCCCCTGCACCACCTGTGTTGGCCTTTGCACCCTCTGCAGATTGCTTTGCATCACCCTTACCACCCCCCGCCGCACCGAATCCAAAACCCATGCTTAGCAGCGGTATGAGTGTTGTCTCGCCCACTGTAATCGGCTCGCCTATGACAGTCTTGCTGCTAAGCACCTTCTCAATCTGGTTTAATGTTGTCTTAACCATGTTTTCAATATCTTCCATTAAAGTCCCTCCTTAAAACGCGGGCAATGGAACAAATCAGTGTAATCACATTTTAACTTAACAATTGGTAACTGTTAAGTAACCAGCAAAATCAACAGATCCTTACGAAACACGAAATCATCTGGTGGCGTTGTAAATATTAATATCACCGATATCTATCCATTTTTCAATGAACGGATGGGCATGCACATGATCTCGATCAACGACAAAAGTAATGAAATTGCCCAGGTTGTCCCTTTTTGCATTACAGCAGAACTCATTTATCAGCGGAAATATCCTTTTAGGTATGATCCAGCAGGCGGTGGCAATCAAGCTTGACTTCGGCGCAGGCGGCTTCTCTTCAAGCTCCGTTATTACCCTGTCAACAATCTTAACCACACCGTACTGTGTAGCGTTTTTAGGATCACCTACGTCATAAACCGCCACCAGCACATGTTCGCCGTCAAATGCACTGATAAACTTCGATAGATCGAACTCAAAATAGTTATCGCTGCCAAATAAAAGCAGGTCTTCCTGAATGTTTAATTTATTGATCCAGTGATTGAGCGACCCTATAGCACCCAGCTTTTCTTCATCCGAGTACACTTCTTCCACACAAATCACGATTTTTCTATTCTGCTTGCTCTGCCAATCGTAAAAATCGGACTCAAATTTTTTATTTACATTGACCACGATTTCAATACCGGGTGGAATCTTATCAACGATATGATTGATCATGGGTTTACCTCTATAAGGCAACAGGGCTTTAGCTTTATCCAAAGTCAAAGGGTACATCCTGGTGCCGAAACCGCTGGCAAGTATCAGGCATTTCATGGTCTGGATCACTCCCGTTTGAAATTTGATTCTATTCTGAAAACACAGTTTACCCCACACAGTTGCCGTTATCAATACTCAGCCAGCTTCTGTTAATGGACAGTGAGTCGAACCGAACATAAAATATAAACATGATCAAGAAACCGTTCCGCCCCCTGCAAATCATCGGTGAGAAAGATGCAATATTACAGGGGCAGAAAATAGGCTACCAGCTCAAGCAGAGTCCGAGGATTAGAGGTATCCGGCTTGAGATACGCAGGGGTTCCGGGCTTACAGTTATCGTTCCAAAAAAATATACACAGCAGTCGGTTGATGATCTCCTCGAAAGCAAATCACGCTGGATTTTACGCCACCTGTCTGCGGATGAACCTCGACAGATGCCGCTCTTTAATAAAGAAGCTGACCATGGCGATAAGCTGCCTTTCATGGGGAAAAACATTGAGATTGCTCTTGCCCCTGATAAAGCAAAAATCCCGGTCGTTGAACTGAAAGGAAACAAGCTGATCGTTTACTCCGACGGTGCAAAACCCGATATGGCTGTGTTGCTGGAGAATTGGTATCGCGAACAGGCGGCAATCATATTCAAAAACAAGGCTGACGATTTCAGCGCTATGACGGGTCTTACATATAGAAAACTGCTGATCCGCGGTCAGAGAACGCGTTGGGGTAGCTTTTCTCCCCTGGGGAACCTGACATTAAACTGGAAGCTGCTTCTTGCGCCGGAAGCGGTGGTAGACTATGTTATCATACATGAGCTCTGCCACAGGAAATATATGAACCATTCCAGGAAATTCTGGGATCTGGTAGCCGGATACTGTCCAAATTGGCGAATACACAGGAAATGGCTGCTGGCGCATGAAGATGAGTTGAAAGCCACCGCCAGCTTCAAAGCATACAAGTTCATCTATAAGTGAAGGAGGGAACCATGAAAGTACAGCATTATACGGAAGTTAAACCGGTGGAAGAAATAACAGGTGTAAAAATGCATATAGTCGCCGGACCCAGTGAGGGAGCGCGCAATTTCATCATGCGTGTATGCGAAATTGAACCGAACAGCAATACACCTTTTCACGAACACTCCTGGGAACACGAAATATTCATACTAGAAGGCCCGGCAGCCGTTAAAAGCAGGGATGGTGAAACCACGTTGAAGCCGGGACATGCCATCTTTATACCTGCCGGCGAGCAACATTGCATAGTTAATAAAGGCAGGGAAACGGTACGGCTTATTTGCGTAATCCCTAATATTAATAACACAAGCTCCTGTTTTTCGGATAACGATGTACATAAATGATTAATCAGTCAATTGATTTGATCTCAACGTTTGACACAAAGCTATATGGGCGTTAACATATGTCTTTGTTGCCTTGAAATAACCGGCAGTTGCAAATCTTAGTATGAAGCAGAAATCTTCTCTCGACAATAGACCGCTTGAGATCAGGTGGCGTGGACGGGGCGGGCAGGGAGCTATCACTGCCGCCAAGATCATAGCCCAGGCGGCTTACCTTAAAGGTTACCAAGGAGTAACAGCAGCTCCCTCGTTCGGAGCGGAAAGACGCGGAGCACCTGTAAGCGCTTCCACGCGCATCTCCCATGAACCTGTTCTGGTGGTCTCACAGGTTGAGAATCCCGACATCGTCGTCGTGCTCGATCATACGCTGCTGAAATATCCTGATGTTATACAGGGTTTGAGCAGGAACGGCTGGTTGATAGTAAACTCTCCTCTTCCGCCCAAAGAGCTCGGCATTAAAGGTGACTTCAATATAGCTACCGCGGATGCCACCAAAGTCTGCCAGGACCTGGGACTGATAGTCGCCGGATTGGTCATCGTTAATACAGCGGTCCTCGGTGCTATCATTAAGGCGACTAAAATAGTTGACTTCTCCACTCTGGAAAAGGTCATACGGGAGCGGTTTTCTAACAGCACGGTCGACATTAACCTGGCAGCTATCAATAAGACATACGAAATAACGAGGATGGCAAAATAGGTATCAATAATTATGGGCACCAGAGAATGTAATCATATCTGCGATGAATCATCACCGGGCATAGGTGAAGCAGGCATAACCGGTGAATGGCGCATTGAAGTGCCGTCCATAGATGAAAAGAAATGCATACCTGCACGGTCAAATAAACCCACCTGTTTCCTTTGCTGGCTCTACTGTCCTGAAGCGGTTATTACTAAAGGTATTCCCCCATCCATAAACCTGGAGTACTGCAAAGGATGTGGAATCTGCTCGCAGGTGTGCCCGGTACAGGCTATAACCATGTTACCCGAGGAAAAAATGTGAGTCTGCTATAATGGCTACCCAGAAGAAATCTAACATACATATTTTAGACGGCAACCAGGCGGCTGCTATTGCGGCTAAATTAAGCCGAGTCCAGGTAATCGCAGCTTATCCAATCACGCCACAGACGCCCTTGACGGAGCAGCTTTCTCAATATGTGGAAGCCGGTG
Source organism: Dehalococcoidia bacterium (assembly GCA_028716085.1). Lineage (GTDB taxonomy): Bacteria > Chloroflexota > Dehalococcoidia > GIF9 > UBA5629 > JAQUQM01. Next base: position 17,738 of record JAQUQM010000026.1, read on the forward strand.
AGCTGCAGGCTGAATATGTAGCAGTAGAAAGTGAACACAGCGCCATGGCGGTGTGTACTTCCGCTTCCCTTGTGGGCGCACGCGCCTTCACGGCCACAAGCTCACACGGGCTGGCATACATGCATGAGATGCTGCACTGGGCTGCAGGCGCCAGGCTTCCTATTGTGCTTGCATGCGTCAACCGGGCTATCGGAGCCCCCTGGAATGTGCTCAACGATCAACAGGACTCCATCGCTCAGCGCGATACCGGCTGGATTCAAATCTACTGCCGCAATAACCAGGAGATAATGGACTCCGTGATACAGGCTTTCCGGATTGCAGAGATCGTCCATGTGCCTGTCATGGTCTGCTATGACGGGTACATACTTTCCCATACCGAGATGCCTGTCGATATCCCCGACCAGGCTGCCGTGGATAGATACCTGCCTGCTTATCAGCCACACACTGTTCTAGATCCGTCCAATCCCAAGAACTACAATCTGGTAACGCTGGCCAATCCCCGCGTGGGAGTGGACGGCAAGCTGTGTCACGGATACATGGAACTGCGCTACCTCCTGCAGGAAGCATTGCAGAACTCCAGAGAAACCATATTGCAGGCAGGCAGAGAATTCAACGAGGTTTTCGGCAGGGACTACTCTGATATGTTCTGGGAGGACAGGGAAGACGCAGAGATCACTATAGTGGCTATGGGGAGTCTCGCCATGGAAGCCATCGTGGCTGCTGACATGCTGCGTGAAGAGGGAATCAGAGTAGGAGTACTCGGCCTCAGGGTTTTCCGGCCGTTCCCCAAATCTGACGTAGTGAGGGCATTGCGCAAATCCAAGCTGATTGTTGTCTTCGATAAAAATATCAGCTACGGATCGGAGGGCGCCACGTGTTCGGAGATCAAATCTGCCCTTTACGGCACATATATAAATGCCTCCATCAGGAATTTTATAGTGGGGCTTGGCGGACGCGACATTAAAGCAAGGGAACTTGTTGATGCCACTAAAAAAGCTATAGCATCCCTTAAGGAAACAGTTATCAATCCAGACTACCCGGAATGGATCTGCCAGATATAGTGGAGAATTGTATTGAAAACTAACGCAGTTAATCTAATTGAGCAGGAATGGATACTGCCTGGCAACCGCACCTGCCCTGGCTGTGCGCTATCACTCGCCTACCGACACACATTAAAGGCGCTCGAAGGGCAGTGTATCGTTACCGTGCCCGCCAGTTGCGCTACCGTATTGCACGGCATGTACCCCATCACCGCCGTTAACGTACCCTGCGTTAATACTCCCTTTGCCTCCACCGGCGCTTCTGCTACGGGTTTGGTGGCCGGCTTGAAGGCACTGGGAAGGAAGGGCATTACTGTGCTCGCCTTCGCCGGCGATGGCGGCACGCATGATATCGGTATCCAGTCGCTCAGCGGCGCAGCCGAAAGACAGTACGATTTTATCTATATGTGCTATGACAACGAAGGCTATATGAATACCGGTAACCAGCGCTCCGGTTCCACACCTCTGGGAGCTGTCTCCGGCACCACACCGGTTCTGGGCAAGCAGCAGTACCAGAAAGACATGACAGCCATCATGGAAGCCCATGGCCTCCCCTATGTTGCCACATGCTCCGCTTCCTACCCCCTTGATCTATATGAAAAAGTTAAAAAGGCCAGAACCATCGAGGGCACAAGGTTTATTCATGTGCACACACCCTGTCCGCCGGGCTGGCTGTTCCCCTTCAGTGATACTATCAGAATGGGCGAGATGGCTGTGGAGACCGGACTTGTCGTTTTATATGAAATCGAGGATGACATTTTCCGCCTTACCTCTGCCAGTGAATCACTGGCCCGCAAGGGGGGAACCCTGCAACCTGTCCGTGAATATTTCATTTCACAGGGCAGGTTCAAGACCATCACCGAAGAGCAGATCGATGAGCTGCAGAACTGGGTAAACACCCGCTGGAAGCACTGCCTGCACCGCGCCACCAACCTGTAATCCAGACAGGCTTTATATACAATCGCACATCATTTATTTTCATAAGAACATGTTTTATGTGCGATAATGAATCCGCAATTAGTCCCCAGCTAAAATAATTCGTGGTAAATGATCTATTGCTTCTTAAGCTTCTCCAGTTCCTTTTGGATCTCCCTTCTTTCCCAATCACCACCCTGTTTGGGAAAAACGAAGACGCCCAGAAAATGAAAGATCAGTCCTATGCCCCAACCTCCCATCGGGTAGATAAACCAGGGATAGTTGAAGTTCGTTAGACCTGATGTTACCGCCCATATGCCGACTATAAAAGCGTTAACGGTTATATACACAATCAGGTGAATGAAGAAACCTTTCTTCTGCGCCACCCTGCTTTCAGCAATCTTGCGCATTTCTTCTTCTGACATCTGTGCCGTCATTTGTGGGCCTCCTGCTATTTTGTCGTCCAAAAAATTATATCACAGGTGACTACGCAAGTAAGACATGTGAAATTGTCAGATGCTGCTATCAGCAGGCGAATCTAAATATTTAGTATTTATTCCAATCTTACAGTATATGCAGATAGATTGATGTTTACATAGTGTGATGGCAGTGATTTTCCAGAGGAAAGCATCTATAAACAAGCTGTGGATATGACATCATGCTAATAGGTTGATATACTAAAACCCGTGGAGGATCACATAGGCTTAAAGTCACACAGGTTTAGTGCCGATACTCTGATTTCTGCATCCAGCCGAATCAGACGAGTGAGCATCCAGATTTGGCCGGAATTATGTGCATCACCGTCTATGCTCGAATTATTATATAGGAGGTAGCGCTTGATTGCATTCGCCCTCATTATTAGTCTTCTGGGATTGCTGCTTGGCTTGATCGGCGTGGCCGCCGCAATATTTTTTATCCTGTATGGCTTGGGGTTTTTCGATAACCTGGGTGGCAGGGAGAACAACCCGAATGCAGTCAGCAAGCAGGTCCTGGCAGACCGGTTGCTAGCCCTGAACGACCCTGCCAAGCCGTACCAGATACACCGGGTCGAGGGTACGGACCTGGTCGCTGAGTGGAAGATCGTAGATGCCGCATGGTACGGTCTGTTCAACAAGAACAGGCTGAGCCAGGCCTACCGGGCCAGCCTGCTGCTGGATGAAACCAGGCATTCAGTCAGGTGCTATGAGGAACTGGGTTCGGTAAACTGGACAGCGGGTACAGAGGGTTTAACGCCCACTGTGCACTATCAGAACAGTTTCTTCGGTGGTAGGGTGTTGTTTAAGAAAGAGTATGCGGTCGGGTATGGGATAACAGATCCGGCAACCCTGGAGGCCGGCAAGGTTTACGAATATAAGTTTGACGTCAACGAAATCCGTGGCCCGATTGTGGCTGCTGTCAGGGAGGGCGGCTGGGAATGGGTGCCCGTAACGGTAAAGAGGAATGCGACGTACTAAGCAGCATAGGGAGATTAAAGTAATTCCACATTGGGGCAAACATGATTAACCGTGTTTCCTCGATGGTGATTATCACCGTTTTGACTGTTATATTACTAGCCAATTGCAGTCCTCGTGTGGAGTTGCCGCCGCACAAAAACGTCTACAATTTAGGACTCATAACCGGTGATATTGGTGTTTTACATGTCAGTCAGCTGAATAAGATAGATATGAGCAGATATCCCCGCCTCAGCTTAAGGCAGGGATACAGCGTAAAGCGGGCTGTGGAGAGATTCATCGGCGGTGATACCATCGGCTATGTCACCGCTATTCACACGGCCACAGATGTTGGATTTGTGGTTGAATCTATGAACAGTGCCCAGGGAGGTTTCCTTTTCGCTCCAATTAAAAGCGCTGAAGAAGCTCTGGAATATGCTAATTTTATGTTCCACGAACCTCCTTTCTCAGCCTATTCAAGGGAGCACGTTGATATCTATAATCAGCAGGATCTGGATGAGGCGCTGAGCGGGTGGAAAGATTATAAAGTCCTGAAAAACCCGCCGACTGATATAACCAGGGTGACCCGGCAAAATGACGGCAAATACAGTGTTGAGCTTGTGTTCAGGTGCTATTTGGGCAAGCAGAGGATCGAGTACATGTCCTGCCTGGTTGATAGTGAGGGTAACCTGGAGGCCCTCGAGTATTATATATATGTCGAAGGACCATGGGGCGCTGCGCTTTAGCTTAGCGGATTGTCACCGGTATTTCGATTGTTTTCATGACGTCTCCCTGCGCAAATCCATGCTCCTTGCTTCGTTCGTAGATAAGGGTTAACATAGTCGTTCCACTCTTAAGCGCCTTGAATTTATAAGTTCGCGCGCTTCCGCTACCCGGTAATGGTATGCCAGCAGGCAAGGCACTGTCATAGCCTAAGAATTCAACCATTGCGGGGTCATTTTTAATAGTCCAGTCATAACCTGTGGAACTATTAGCGCCGAGGGGAATCGAAAAAACTTCGCCAACCTGTAGATTTACTTTATCGGGTATCTCAGATTTCGAAGAGTCAAAACAGGAACATCCGGACAATAATAACATAACAAGAACCAGGTAAAACCATCTCATATTTCATTCCATAGTTTGAATTGTTTCATCAATCTGATAACTCAGGTTACGTTTATAGGCCCCTTCGGGCCCTGTTCCAGACCTAACTCTTTTCTCAGCACCTCCACTGTATATCCCTCTTTCCTTACCCGCAGGTCGAAATAGATCAGTGTGGTGCCCGCAACACAGATGGGGACCACGAACACAGGCAGGATCAAAGTTACAGATAACAAGACGATCATTGCCCCGGTTACCAGTCCGAGTAACAGGAGATAAGATAAAACCCGCAGCCAGTTATTTTTTACCAGTTCCTGGCTGCGCGATAAGGCGGCAGACACTCCGCAATCCTCCATAAGGTCTGCCTGCAAGGCAAAAGCACAGGTTACACCGAAGTAAACCGCGACCGGGATGCCGATTAACGTGTACGGCAACCATATCACAGTAGCGTAAAGTATGATGCCTGTACCTATCAGGCTGCCTATCCTTTTCCAGGCGAAGCGGTACGCCTGCCCGAAGCCGACTTTTTGCCCCGCGCATTGCCCTGCCACAGCATAGATCAGCGCACCGATAAGCAGCGGAATAACCACTATAGCCAGTGCCAGGAGGAGTATGCCCCCTGCAAAAAGATAAGGCGTTAGCAGTTGTGACTGTTCAAGGGGAATCATATAGGGCCACAGCACGAACATAGAGGCAGCTAACCATGCCCAGCCCAGTACCACCAGCGGGAGACCGGTTGCGGAGATGATGGCCAACAAAGTGGGAAAATCCCTGCCATAGATTTTGAATGAGTCCTTGAGTACCTGTTCTGCTTCCCTGGGTCCTAAAGTCATATCCATTTTCACTGTCCTCTACCTTTTTACTTTGCTCGACCAGGGTCAATTATGTTTGCTGGTTAAACAGTTTAGCACTTCTTCACAAAGAGTTATATAGGCCGGATATTGCGGTATTTACACTAAGCAGTAATCAATGTAATCATTGCCGCTATGCATAAGTGAAATGTGAAAAGAAAGAGAAAATTTTCATCTGAGCCAGTGTGGCTTCAGTGCTGACCAGGTGCCCGTTTTGCTATTCAAGTTAGTAGCTTTTTCACATAAATTGTGCAATACTGAAATGCCCAACAAAAATATTTGAACATATGTGATGCCCGCGGCTTCGCTAATTACAGGGTGTGAAAGTCCGACCAGAGCGTTGCAGATACGATAAGATCATTGAGTACGATCCCAATGATGCTGCCAGAGAAGCCTGGCATCAGGCAGCTTTAGAAGCAGACCGGCGGTATCTCTGCTTTGGAAGTGAGCAGACAGGAGGTCACAAGTGAAAAATACAGTTAACACGGCGTTTGCCCTCATCCTCATCCTCGTCATTGTTATTACGTCATTTTCAGGCGGCTGCAACCCACCAAAGCCAAAGCCACCAGCCATTCCTTTTACAACCGACTATAAGCTGAATGAAAAAACTATAAATTCTTTCCTGGAAAGTGATTCCCTGGAAATGCTGATGTCAGCTACACCATACTACCTGGGTCCGGCAGATTCCACACAGCCAGGCCTGTCTGAATACAGGAAGCTCAAGTCAAAAAAGGTAAAGGAAGCTACTTCCCTCACCCAGGACCTGTATTTGAGCCTGTGTGACCTGGGAAACGAGATGGCAACATACCGTTCAGCTTACCTGAATTTTATAGATGTCGCCATGGCAGAGGAGCCGGGCCTGCAACCGTTTGCGTACGATGCGGCAGCGCTGGAAGTAAAATACCTGGCGCGGGAGGCCAGCCTCCTCGCAGCCATTGACGGTTATGACACGGTTACCATATCCGATGAGTTTGCAAGCTCCTTCATTGAATACCAGAAAACAGCCCTGGTACTGGAGCTGGAAAAGGTGCTTTACGAGCACCTGGGCTATTTACTTTCCAATAGCCTGCAGCTGAGCGTGGTTTTTAAAAACACCAGTAATCCAACTATACAGCAAGCGCTGGCTGACTATGAGAGCCAGCTAAGTAAGATAGCGCAGCTCAACAAATTACTCTCCAGGGTTAATAAAACTACCTTGCTGCTGTCTACGGTTTTAAAGCAAATTTACACGGGTGACTACTACATTGGTCTTGCATCCCTGGCCTATATGAAGAATAACATTGGGCAGGTTAAGCAGGCTGCATCAACACTGCAAACTTCTGAATACCTGGATGAAGAGGCAATCCAGTTTATTGACGATTATATTGATGCCTTTGAATCAGCGAATACATCGCTGGCGGAGAC